>JAEEIH010000126.1 GCA_016281275.1 Lachnospiraceae bacterium
AGGCCGGACATCACCCCTGCTATAGCGGATTGCAGGTAAAGGGCACCGCTGACTCCCCGGCTGCGCGACGAAAAGAAGTATAAACCACGCTACGGCAGCATGTCAAGAAAAAAGCACCGTATCATGATGAAAATCATGGTACGGCGCTTTGTCTTTTCTTTGTGTTTTCATGGGATTTGAGGTATAATGAATGCTGTATTTGACACAAAAAAGCAACAGAGGACCGATTCGGCATTGTTTTTGTGTCGGAAGGATTCCAAACAGGAGCTATTATACATGAAGATTAATCAGACCAACAAATTTTCTTCGGGAGACATTCTTTTCAGAGAATCGGATCCGTCCGGCATTTTTTGCCTCATACTGAAAGGTAAGGTCCGTGTCGGAAACAGCGGATTCTCTCTTTGCCTGGGAGTGGGCGCGCTTCTCGGGGAGCTTCCGGGAGCGGCGGACGGGGTTAAATATTCATGCGAGGCAACGGAAGACGTTACGGCCTATGTTTTTTCTGCACAGGATGTCAACGCGATCCGTTCGGTGCTCGGCTCAAATAAGGATTATTGCGGAGTTACCGTCTTTTCCCATTCCAGATTTTTGGCAGAGCTCTATAAACGATACGAAAGAATTCGTGTTCTTGCTACAACGCTTCATGATGTGGTTACAAAAGCATATTCGGGGTACATGACACTCGGTTCGGGCATGAAATTGCCGGTCGTTCCGGGTCTTGTTTCTCTCGAACCTTTTGAGCCGGAGAACGAGGTACATGAAAACAGGATGGAAGTCCTTCTCGAATATTCAAAAATTCCCTATGAAGGAATTAAAGGATTTTATTCATCGAGTGAGCTGCTCACTCTTGAGGTCCTTACGGAAATGATAAGCACGGAGGTCAGCCTTTGCGACCTTCTTTCGGATCTTTCCGAGTATTGCTTTTCGGTCCTCGGTCGCACGGATGCGGCTAACGGACTGGCACAGGGGATTCTTTCCGCGGCTTCGACACTCCGAAAAAAAGGAAAGAATGTCGAAGGCGCCATATCGCTTTTGGATTCCCTTGCCGCAATCTGTGAAGACGCGGGACATGCTTTTGACAGCGAGGTCCTTTCTGCGCACAGGTTTGAGGGGAGACGTCTTTCGGATCTTGTTGCCGAATTTAAGACCGGAAAAGATTTTTCGGCAGACGGCAGCGGAACGGCAGATGCCAATATGCAGTCGCAGGACGTGGCGAGAGCGGTATCGGAGCTTAAGGGCTCCTTTGAAAAGATTACGTCTTTCGGCGGAATAGGACTTGAGCTTAAAAATGATCTGAGAGGTTTGATCGACAGATTTCTGAATGCGCCTGATAGGGAATCTACCGATGACGAAATGAGAAAGCTTCGCCGAAGCCTTGCCGAGAAGTACTATGACCTTTATGAGGAGGTTTTGACGGCTTCATTCAGAACGGCGAAAGTACCCCTTGCGGTCGATCTGTTCTTAGACTTCGGGTTTATAGACGAAAAGCTTCTGTCTGAGGAAGAACTTGCCGGACTTGTATCTATAAAGCATGTTGACGGCGAAGGGCCCTGTAGGGTTTATACCGTCAGGGAGTGGCTTACCCGCATATATAACGGCGAAGAAGAACCGTCGCGAAATGAAATGGGTCTGGATTTTGCCGAAGTGCTGCGTGACTTGAAGAAGCAGGGCAAGATAAACGACGCCGAGATAAAAAGCATGATGGACAACGGCGCAAAGAAGCTTCACTACGAGATCAAGGAGATATTCGCCCACGGAATCAGGGTTGTCAACGGTTCGCTCTCGACATTTGTTCCGATCCTGTATTCCGGAATGATGCTTTCCTCGATAGAAGATGCGTATTGTGACGCGGTTAAGGTCAATGAGAGCGTCAAAGAGCTGCTTAATATAGATTATTCCGTTTTCTACAGAGAATCGCTGTTTGTGGATGAGAACAGAGGAATTGAAAAAGAATACAGAATGAAGCAGGTTTACCCTGTGTTCATCCTTTTGCCCACGGTGGGTCGAAACTGCATTATGTGGCAAGAGATTACGGGAAGGAAGAGAGATACCGAAGGCAGATTCCTTCTGCCGGCGATCACGTTCACTTCCATGAAGGATATGCTCGTCAAGGCATTCGGACAGTTCAGATGGGCATTGTGTAAAACCATACAGGGTCCTTCCTGGAACAACATTCAGGTTCATTCGCTGACATCCGAATATGCCGATTATATTCAGTTTTTCAAAAAGAACAGAGAGCTGTCCGATGAACGAAAGGAAAAGGTCAAGCTTCAGATTCAGAGGGGCAGAAATAACCTTAGGGAGATATTTACACTCGATTACGAGGTGTGGATTAAATCCGAAGCTGCCGGAGCGGTTAAGCTTAACAAGGTTGCGCGCGAAATGCTGGCGACATATTGTCCTTTTAAGGTGGACATCAGAAGACAGGTGGAAAAGCAGCCTATCTACGAAGAAGCCTTTGCAAGATTTGAACGCGAGCGAAACAAGAAGGTTCATGAACTTGAACTTAGGTATAAGGCGCTTGAAAACAAGATCGGTGCGCTCCCCGAAGAACTCATGGAGACGATGGAATTTTACAAGGACAAATAAAGAATCAGAGACAGAGGAAGAACAGAGAGAGAAAGATGCTTGAGATAAAAGATCTGAAAAAAACGTATAAAGGACGAGCGGCCGTCGACGGAGTATCCCTTAGGGTTGAGAGAGGTCAGCTTCTCGGTGTGATCGGTCGAAACGGAGCGGGGAAATCAACGCTCATGTCCATGATAGCCACACTTATCAAACCTGACAGCGGAAGCATCACATGGGACGGAGAGGATATTGTTGCACATCCCGCGGTTATTCGCGCCAAGCTCGGATTTGTTCCGCAGGATATTGCTCTTTATGAACAGCTTTCCGGACTTGACAACATGAGATTCTGGGGAAAAAGCAGCGGCGTGCCCGGAGGAGAGCTTAAGGAAAGGATCCGGAAGGTCTGTGAAGATATTAATTTCGACGGAGAAATGTTAAAAAAGAAGGTAGTCAATTATTCGGGAGGAATGAAGAGGCGACTTAACATAGGCGTCGCGCTTCTGCATGATCCCGAGCTTATCGTGCTCGACGAGCCGACTGCAGGGATTGACATCGATTCCGGAAGGATGGTGCAAAACGCGATCGCCGGACTCAGAGACAAGGGTAAGGCGGTCATATATGTCGGTCATTATCTGGATGAGATCAAGGAACTCGCGACGCACATCTGCATTATGGACGAGGGTAAGATTGCGGCGTTCGGAACCCGGGAAGAGCTTCTCGCGACGGAGACAATTGAGGATCTTTACAAGAGATGCGCGGGATCCGGAAAAGATTGATCCGGTGATTTGGGGCGTCGGGGTTACAAGCAGCGCTTTTTAGGAAAAATTGACTTCAAGGGGACAGGTCATGGAGAAATACAAATTTATCGTTAAGATTGGACAGATAAAGGACCTCATTTCAAAAGGACAGGATGAGAAGGCGATCGAACTTGCCGAAACGGTTGACTTTAAGAAGGTTAAAAATATAGAAGACCTTGGGGGCATTGCGTCGCTTTTTTTGAGGAACGGAATGCTTCTTAAGGCGCGGGAATGCTTCCTTGAACTGCATGACAGAGTGGCAAACCGCAATATCGTTATGCAGCTGATCAATCTTGCGCTCAGGCTTAAGCGTCCAACCGAAGCCGAGAAATATCTGCGTGAATATTTAAAAATAGATAAGAATGATTTTTACGGACTTATTTTCAGGTACAATATCGATAAACTTGAAGGCAAGCCTTATAAAGAACTGATCCCCACGCTCGAAAAGCTTAAAAAGAAGGAATATATCGAGGCTTGGGCGTTTGAGCTGGCAAAACTTTATCATAAATCGGGCGATGTTGAAAAGTGTATTACCGAGTGTGAGGATCTGATCGTCTTTTTTGGTGAAGGCGAATATGTAAATCAGGCAAAGAAGCTGAAGGAATACTACGAGAAGGAAGGCACGCGTGAAGCCATAGAGAAGGAAAAAGCAGCAAAAGAAGCCGCCGAGAGAGCCAGAAAAGAGAAGATGGCGGAGAAAAATGCACGCGCCGTTGAAGCGGCGTTTGCGAAACATAATGCCGCAGACCCGGATATAACCGAATTCACGGCGGATCAAAGTGAAGAATCATCGTTCGCGAGTGAGGATGAGACGGAAGAAAAAGAATTGTCAGCGCGAACACAGGCGTCCGCAGAAGAGCATGCGGCAGCCGGGACGGACGAGCAGAAAGAGGTACATCCGAAGTACGACAAGGACGACCTTCTTTTGATGCAACTGCTTCGTGAAGAAGGAATCGAGCAGCCGGAGGGACCGATCATAGAGGAGGAAATGGAGCTCGAAGAAGAATTTGACGAGAAACCCACCGAGACCGAGACGTACTCTCAGACAAGAGAGAAACTCGCAGAGGCGGAGGAAGCGGCAGTTGAGGAAGCGACCGAGGAAGGAACCGTACTGAGCGAGCCTTCGGAAGAGGAAGCGACCGAGGAAGGAACCGTACTGGGCGAGCCTTCGGAAGAGGAAGCGACCGAGGAAGGAACCGCACTGAGCGAGCCCACGGAAGAGGAAGCGACCGAGGAAGGAACCGCACTGAGCGAGCCCACGGAAGAGGAAGCGACCGAGGAAGGAACCGCACTGAGCGAGCCCACGGAAGAGGAAGCGGTCGAGGAAGAAACCGCGGAAGCAGAGTACACGGAAGAGGAGCAGGACGAGGAAAAAATTACCGCGAATGATTCTTTCGCGGAAGAGATCGTTTCGGTTGAGGTTTCCGAAAAGAAGCAGGATGAGATTCCCCTCAACAGCCGACTTTCAAGATTTCTCAGGGAAAACGAAAGCGAACTTCGTGACTATTTCGGAAACAAGGAAATAAAAAACGATATCAGGGATCAGCTCGTGAAGGCATTTGAGATACTTCTCAATCCGCAGGTGATCGTTTCGGGCATTGCAATCACCGGGGACGACAGAAACGAAGTTTTGGAGATGATCAAAGGAATCGCGAAGATAGAAAATATGAAGGGACTGATTTTGAAGTCATCTTGCAACCTTTCGTCAGCCGAGAAGATCAATAAGATGGATCTCGAAAGCAAGGTTCCGATGCTTTTGGGAAGACACCTTGTGATAGAGGGAGCGGGTTCGCTTAACGGAAATGCGGTCGAAAGTATTTTGAGGATCAGTGAGAAATACGGTCGAAAGCTCGGAATCATATTGACGGACTCCAAGAGCTCAATAAATGCGTTGCTGCGTGATTACAGGGAACTCAATTCGGTACTTCCGGTGCGGATACACATCCGTGGATGAAAGACACGATATTTACGGCACGGATGCACATCCGAGGGTGAAAGACAAGGTATTTCCGGCGCGGGTACACGTCCCGGATGAAAGATAAGGGTTTCAAACCATAAATTCAATATTGATCTCGTTTTTAAGGCGTTGCCCTCCACGGGATTCTACATTTGTAGACACGTTTAATGTATATGTTTCACCGGCGGCATAGGCCTCCTTGGGCTCAATCTCGATGGTGTTGAGTTCGGCATTGTAGCTGATGACCGTATCAACGGGTTGATTGGTCGAAGAATAGACGGTCAGATTCTGGTTGTTGACAGTTGCGGGATTGAGCGCAATATTAAAAACCACACGCCAGAGAAACTTCCCGGTGCGGAATTTCAGATCCTGTTTAACAGCTCTGTAGTCACTTCCCGTGACTGATTTTATATCTATAAATGCGCCCATTGAAACCTCTTTTCGTAATTCCTGCTGAAACGATCTTTTGCAATCGAATTGTATTTCGACATTTTCTTTAAAATATTTAATGTCGATCCCAGCTTCGGACAAAAAGATTATATGACAAAGAAATGGAAATTTCAATCGGTTCAATTTTCCCGAAAGTAAAAATTGACGAATATCTATTGTATCGGAAAGCATTAAAATCAGGGGCTGAAACAGAAGTGTTTACAAACCTTGAAATTATGTTATAATGAAAAAAACTCTGTTTTTGACACAGAATAGACACAATCTGTTCGATAACGGAGCAGACCGACACAAGTAACTGTGTTATACCGGTGTCAGGTCAGAAAAGGGAGCGAATGATCGCTTGCCTAAACGAGGTGACCAATGGAACAATATATCATCAGGGGAGGACAACCGCTTGCGGGAGAGGTTGTGATCAACGGCGCAAAAAATGCTGCACTCGGCATAGTGGCAGCAGCTGTTATGACTGACGAGTCCGTTACTATTGAGAATCTGCCCGATGTTTGGGATATAAACGTTTTACTTGACGCGATAGAAGAAGCAGGTGCCGAGGTCGACAGGATCGATAGGCACACGGTTAAGATCTCGGGATCTCTTACCACTTGTCTCATCGATAATGAGAACATGAGACGTATGAGAGGTTCCTACTACCTTCTAGGAGCGCTTCTCGGAAAGCAGAAGAAGGCCAATGTTCCGCTCCCCGGTGGATGCAACATCGGGAGCAGACCGATCGAGCAGCATATCAAGGGTTTCAACGCTCTCGGAGCAAATGTTGAGATTTCACACGGTATGATAAACGCTTCTGCCGGGAGCCTTCACGGAAGCCACATATATTTCGACCTTGTTTCTGTGGGGGCAACCATAAATGTTATGCTTGGCGCGGTTCTTGCGGAGGGACAGACTATTATAGAGAACTGTGCGAGGGAGCCGCATATTGTTGACGTTGCGAACTTCCTTAACAGTATGGGCGCAAACATAAAGGGTGCCGGCACCGACGTCATAAGGATTAAGGGTGTGGAGAGTCTTCACGGCAGTACATATACGGTGATTCCCGATCAGATTGAAGCCGGAACGTTTATGCTTGCAGCGGCGGCAACACGGGGAGATGTGGTTATAAAGAATGTCATTCCCAAGCACCTTGAGGCTATTTCGGCCAAGCTTATTGAGATCGGTATAGATGTTGAAGAAGAGGACGATATGGTGCGCGTTAATGCGCAGAATCGCCCCGGATATACGCAGGTTAAGACGCAGGCATATCCCGGTTTCCCGACGGACATGCAGCCACAGATGACAACACTGCTTTCGCTCGGAAACGGAACCAGTATCGTTACGGAGACGATTTTTGAAAACAGATTTAAATATGTCGATGAGCTCACAAAGATGGGAGCGGAGATAAAGGTGGAAGGTAATTCGGCCGTTATCCGCGGCGTGAGCAATCTTACGGGAGCCACGATCTCAACTCCGGATCTCAGAGCCGGAGCCGCGCTTGTTATAGCGGGCTTGGTTGCAGAAGGAACTACAGTTGTTGAAGGCGTTGAATTTATTGAGAGAGGGTACGAGCAGTTTGAGGTTAAGCTTCGCGGACTCGGCGCCAGAATCGATAAAACTCAGATCAATACCGAACGAAAGTCGGTCAAGAAAAAACAACCCAATTCGACCGACCGCACAAAGAAAAAGAGTGCCCAAAAGGGTTGAATAAAATATTACAGGATGGCGACGATGGAACGACCGGATTCTTTTGAAAGATCCACATATTCCCCGTTCGCCATTTTGATTATCGGACGCGAATAAGAAAGCTTGTTGATGAAGATTATCTGACCTATGGAGTCGTCGCTGAGTTTTACCATATTACCTACATAGCTCTGCGAGATGTTTTCCATGAAAGGAAGCAGATAAACGGGATCGAAAAGCGACAGACCGTCAATTTCAAAAAGGCGTATAACTTCAAACGGGCAGAGTGCCTTGCGATATATACGGGGACTCGTCATTGCTTCATATACGTCTGCAATGGCAAGAATCTTTGCACATTCTTCAATCTGATTACCCTTAAGTCTCATGGGATATCCCGAACCGTCACAACGCTCGTGGTGCATCATTGCGGCGAGCTTTACTTCGCGGGGAAGCTTACGTTCTTTGAGAATATTGTAACCTTGAGTGGTGTGGGTCTTTATGAGAGCGAATTCTTCGGGTGAGAGTTTTCCGGGCTTGTCAAGTACGGCTTTGGGAATCATAAGCTTTCCGATATCATGATAGATCCCGCACTGCATCAAGAGTTCGACTTCGGTCTTGCTGCGGTTGAGCCAGGTAGCAAGAACTCCGCATATAAGAGAAACGTTAATGGAATGCGAGAATGTAACATCGTCAAAATTACGCATGCAATGCAGCAGGTTAAAAAGCTGAATGCCCGTCCTGCATGAATAAAACATGTCATCAACGATCCCGATAAGCGTATCATTATCGGGTTCCGAGTTCCCTTTGAGCATTGCATTTAGTTTTTTTTCGAAAATAGGGATCGATTTTTCGAAGTCTTTGTTGAAAGCGACAAATTCGTCGGTTTCACGGAGTTTCTCAAAGAAAGAAGCCTCCCGGTTGTCTTTTGGGGGAGTGGAGGCGGAAGAATTATCCGATGATTCGTCGCTGAAATAAACACGTGCCGAGGAAATCGAATGGAAGCGCATACGTGTAATGGCTTTATCGGTGAGAACGACATCTCTCGGAACGATAAGCTGGTTCGCAGAATTGTAAACATTATCAGCGATAAGCATGCCGGGAGCCAAATCGTTGATATTCACTCGTTTTACTTCCATACGGAAACCTCAATACATTTTATAGATGAAAACGATTAACACAAATACATAAAACCCTATTACAATTTTACATGAGAAGAACCGTGCTGTCAATGGATGGTCCCTAGGGGACGGGGGTTGTGGACCATTTAGAAGAACCGTGCTGTCAACGGATGGTCCCTAGGGACCATTTGACGAAAACGAGCCCGACTAGTATTATGAGTAGCAAGAAACGAAAACAAGAGGTATGACTTTGGAAAAAAACGAAATATATAAGATTTTTGGAACCGATTATACAGTGATGACGCGTGAGATTCTTGAGCGCGCGGGACTTGACGGACTTATCGGTGACAGAGATAAGAGGATCGGGATCAAGCCGAATCTCGTATCACCCACGCCGCCCATGATGGGCGCGACGACTCACCCCGAGGTGGTCGCCGGGATAATCGAGTATCTGCAGGCGCACGGATTTAAAAACATAACCATGATGGAGAGCTGTTATTGCGGCGGCGATACGATGGAGTGCTTTGAAGTCTGCGGCTATGACAGGCTCGTCGAAAAATACGGTGTTCCTTTTGTTGATGCGCAGAAGAGCACATATACGCACATAGAGACCGCCGGACTCAAACTGAAGATTGCGGATTGCGCGAAAAACGTTGATTTCATGATCGGAGTGCCCGTCATGAAGGGACACTGCCAGACCCGAATCACATGCGCGATCAAGAATATGAAGGGCATGGTTCCGGCTGACGAGAAGAGGCGTTTTCACACGCTCGGGCTTCACGAGCCGATCGGGAGGCTGCTCACGGTCGTTAGGCAGGACTTTGTCGTCGTCGATCACATATGCGGTGACCTCGATTTTGAAGAAGGCGGCAATCCCGTCACATGTAACTGCGTTATGGCCGGTATCGATCCCGTGCTGATCGACAGCTATGTCTGCAAGCTGCTGCGCTATGATGTGAGTGAAGTGCCCTACATCGGGATCGCGGAGAAGCTTGGTTGCGGGAGCACCGATATTGCGGGAGCAAATATCGTCAAGCTTGGCAGAAACGGGAACCCTGATACTCCGGCGCCCGATGAGAACCTTAAACTCACGCGCAAAACGGTGGACCTCAGGGACGCGCTCGAGGAAGTCGATTCCTGCAGCGCATGCTACGGAACACTGGTGCCGGTGCTGGAGCGACTTAAGGAAGATGGACTCCTTGAGGAGCTCCTCGAGAAGATTCCCGATCACGTTATCCACATCGGACAGGGATTTCAGGGGAAGACGGGACATGTCGGAGTCGGAAACTGCACGGCGCTTTTTGAGATTTCCGCTCCCGGATGTCCTCCTTCTGAAGAAGATATGTATGACACACTGATCTCATTCCTGAAGGGATAAAGAGACGGCAAAAATTTAAAGTGCATCGGATGGGATGAACGAAACCGGGCAGGCATCCGGCGCATCAGATCGGTCGGTTTTCGACGTTATAAGGACAAACTGACCAAATATTATAGAAAAGAAACGTTTTTTTTGGAGATTTATTTCCACGGAAAC
>JAEEIH010000127.1 GCA_016281275.1 Lachnospiraceae bacterium
CCGGAAAGCACCTTTTCAAGTTCTTTTGGAAACAGTTCTTTTTTCATGTCATCAGTACTCGTTATTCATAAATAATTGGCGATGGTATAGTTGTTTGATTTTATCACGAGGGATGTAATTATTCAACAAGAAAGTGGTCTCGTGGGGGTGGACCCCGTCCCCAAGGGACCACCCCTAAGCAAAAAAAGTAAAAAAAGATAAATATCCTTTGAAAAATGCTTCGCGTATGTTTATAATGTCTCTGTGGGTGCATATGCGGCGAAAGTATGCTGCGCGCACCCGGGGATATGGTGAGCCCGACCCGGTCGGGCACCTAGAGAGATGAAGTGCTTTTCGGCAGCGCTTTGTCTGTGGGGATATTGAAAGGAGTTATTTGTCAGATGCATAGAAGTGACATTGGAATAGATCTGGGTACGGCCAGCGTGCTTGTATATATAAAAGGAAAGGGTGTTGTGCTCAAGGAGCCCTCGGTTGTGGCTTTTGACAAGGATACCAACAAGATAAAGGCGATAGGCGAGAATGCCAGACTTATGCTTGGTCGTACGCCGGGCAATATCGTCGCTGTCAGACCCTTAAGACAGGGCGTTATTTCGGATTACACGGTTACCGAAAAGATGTTGAAATATTTCATACAGAAGGCAGTGGGGAAGCAGCGCTTCCGTAAGCCTGTCATTAGTGTGTGTGTGCCCAGCGGTGTTACCGAAGTAGAGAAGAAGGCCGTTGAAGACGCGACATATCAGGCGGGGGCGCGTGAGGTGGCGATCATTGAGGAACCCATTGCGGCAGCGATCGGTGCGGGAATCGACATATCGAGACCTTGCGGAAACATGATCGTTGATATCGGCGGAGGAACGACAGATATAGCGGTTATCTCGCTTGGCGGAACGGTTGTCAGCACATCCATAAAGATCGCGGGAGATGACTTTGACGAAGCGCTTGTACGTTATATGCGTAAAGAGCATAAGCTTCTTATAGGTGAGCGCACTGCCGAGGATATAAAGACAAATATCGGCTCCGCGTACAGACGTAAGGAAGTTGTGGCGATGGATGTCAGAGGTCGAAACCTCGTGTCGGGTCTTCCCAAAACCATCTCGGTGACTTCGGAGGAGACAGAGGAAGCTCTTAAGGAGACAACTTCGCAGATAGTGGAGGCAATTCACAGCGTCCTTGAAAAGACTCCCCCCGAACTTGCGGCCGACATTGCTGACCGCGGAATCGTCCTTACGGGCGGAGGATGCCTTCTTTACGGACTTGAGGAACTCATTGAGGAAAAAACAGGCATCACAACCATGACAGCCGAGGACCCCATGACGGCTGTTGCGATAGGAACAGGCAAATATGTGGAGATGTTCAGCTCCAGGAAATAAGCATTTTACGGGTTCGCCACAGGAGTAGATTCAGTGACGAACCCTTATCAAATAATGAGAGCGATCGACGGGGTGAGAAGTCGATCGCTGAAAGACGCAATAACCCGACGCACCGACAGAATAACGTAAAATGGCGTGCAACTGTTAATTATCGGGTGATTTTTGCCGATAAACAAGAGTGAAAGCACAATCTGCCGCAGTCAGAAAGAGGAAACCCCGCACACACGGAAGATCACGGAGGATCTTCGCCGGCGGTTTCAAAACGAGGAATTGCATGCTCAGAAGCCTTTATACCGGCTGGACCGGTATGTACAACGAACAAAAAAGACTCGACGTCATTTCAAACAACATGGCGAATGCCACGACGGTCGGCTTTAAAAAGGAAGGCGTTACAAGTCAGAGTTTCAGAGACCATCTTGCGATAAAGATCCGTGACGAATCAGAGGATTGGCAGCAGCGCAGGATCGGCGATCTTGCCCCGGGCGTTAAGATCGGTGAAGTGTACACCGACTACGCGCAGGGTTCTTTGCGTGAAACGACGAACCCCTACGACCTCGCGATGGACGGCGACGGATTCTTTACCGTCAGGATCACCGACCGCGAAGGCAGGGATCATATCCGTTATACCCGCGCCGGAAGCTTCCACATGAGAGAAGACGGCTTTATCACAGACGTTGACGGCAATCACCTTCAGGGTGAGTCGGGTGACGTTCAGGTTCCGGTCGATGCGCACAAGGTCGTCATCGATACTGACGGAACGATCTATGCCGACGGCGAAGAAATCGACAGACTCCTTATCAAGGATTTTGAGGACTATGACTACTTCAAGAAGCACGGCGACACCTACTACGAGCCGGTCAAGGGCGCGACCGAGAAGGATGCGACGGGGTATGTGCGTCAGGGATACACGGAACAATCGAATGTCAATGTTGTCTATGAAATGGTCAACATGATCGCGATAACCCGTGCATATGAAGCAAACCAGAAAGTCATCAAGAGCGTGGACAGCACGATTGAGCTTGCGGTTTCTTCAGTAGGTAAGGTCTGATGCATTAACGCATATATGATCCCGTGAAGAATTCCGGGATGATTTGATCAACGCATATGTGGTCGCGTGAAAGTGACCGACCATAGCAGGATAAATTCATTTTGGGTCCCGAAACAGGGACTGCTTAGAGTTTTATATCAGGAGGTTCCGCATGATAAGAGCTTTATGGACAGGCGCTTCGGGAATGACAGCGCAGCAGACAAGTCTTGATAATATCGCCAACAATCTTTCCAATGTCAATACAGCAGGTTTCAAAAAACAGACCACAGAGTTCTCGACGCTTCTTTATCAGAAGCTTCAGAGAAAAGTAACCGACAACAACGGTGACCCTAAGCCTGTTATCGGACAGGTCGGACTCGGTGTTCGCGTATCGGGTCTTTCACAGATATTCACCCAGGGCGCAATGCTCGAGACAGGAAGAAAGTTTGACTTCTGTGTTGAGGGCGAGGGCTTCTTCAGGGTACAGCTTCCCGACGGAACGATCGGATACACACGTAACGGAGCACTTCAGACTTCCATGACGGCAGAAGGAGTTGCTGTTTGTACGGCAGAGGGTTACAGCCTGCTTGATGACGCGGGACAGCCCATTATCTTCGGACCCGAGTACGACATGGCGAAGGTCAACATTGATCAGTGGGGCAACTTTACCTATCCCGATGAGGAGACCAACGTTGCGATGAATATCGGCGTTAAGGTCAGCCTCGCACAGTTCAATAACCCGGCCGGTCTCAACAAGATTTCCGGAAGTATGTTCCGTGAAAGCGAGAATTCGGGCGTGCCGAGACTTGAAGCGGACGATCCGCTTCTCACAGCAAGTAAGGTTCACTCGGGATATCTCGAGGGCTCAAACGTTGCAACTGTGGACGAAATCGTTAATCTCATCGTAACGCAGCGTGCATACGAAATGAATTCAAAGGTTATCACCGCATCCGACGAAATGATGCAACAGGCTAATAATTTGAGATCATAAGGATTGCTGTTCGCTGATCTGCGAGTCAGAATGATTTGACGAAAGCTTGCTTTCAGGCAAATCATATATGACGAAGCAGACACTGCGAAGCAGTAGTCCGCCCCAAGACATGAGCAAGAAGTGAGCGAAGCGAACGGATTGCGAATGAGATCGGGGCGGATGCGAAAAGCAATCCGTAAGGGAATGACCGCCCCAAGACATGAGCAAGAAGTGAGCGAAGCGAACGGATTGCGAATGAGATCGGGGCGGATGCGAAAAGCAATCCGTAAGGGAATGACCGCCCCAAGACATGAGCAAGAAGTGAGCGAAGCGAACGGATTGCGAATGGCCTTGAGGGGCGGTGCGAAAAAGGAGGCAACATGGCCATATCAGTCAGCTCAGATATAAACGCGGTTATGGACCGCTACGCAAAGCAGACCGCGGCGAACTCTGCAGCGGCCGGTCTTGAAAAAAAACTCAAGGGCGACCTTTCGAATGCTTCCGACGAGGAACTGATGGACGTCTGCAAAAGCTTCGAGGCGTACCTTCTTGAACATGTTCTGAAGGATGTCAAAGAGGCCATAGTGCCGAAGAAAGAGGATGAGAATCCCTATCTTAACATGTTCGGAGACAATCTTTACCAGGAGTATTCCAAGATGATCGCCGACAGCGGTCAGCTCGGTATCGCGCAAAAGCTTTTTGAATCAATGAAGAGAAATACTCCCGTCGTAAAAACAGAAGAATAAGACGGATTCTTTGCCGGACAAGTCTTTCGCGCAAGAATTGATTACAGGCGGAAAGACAGATCCGCGTGACGAAACGTTACTGAACATATCAATATATCAACAGGATTGCGAGGAACAATTCTTGAAAGAATTAGAGGGCACCGTTAACAATATCATATATCGAAGCGACGAAACGGGATATACCGTTTTTGAGCTTACGGTATCGGGAACAGATAAGCCGGTCACTTGCGTGGGTGGCTTTTCTTATATTGCCGAGGGTGAGTGCCTGAGGATAAAGGGACGCGACAAGCATCACCCGGTGTACGGTGATCAGATCGAGGTTTTTTCTTATGAGGACATAGAACCAAACGATGCCGCATCGATGGAGCGATATCTTGCGAGCGGTATCATAAAGGGTGTTGGTCTTAAGCTTGCGAACAGGATAGTCAAGGCTTTCGGTGACGATACATTCAGAGTTATCGAGGAAGAACCCGAAGCCTTGGTGGATATAAAAGGCATCAGCGCCAAGCTTGCGCGGGCTATCAGCGAGTCCTTCGAAGAAAAGCGCGGAATCCGCGACCTGATGATATTCCTTCAAAAGTACGGAATCAGCAACAGTCTTGCACTGAAGATCCATAAAGAGTACGGATCCGGAGCAAAGAAAAAAATACTGGAAAACCCTTACTGCCTTGCGCAGGACATTCAGGGTGTGGGGTTTAAGACGGCAGATGCTCTCGCCATGAATATAGGCATTTCCAAAGACTGTGACCACAGGATAAGAGCCGGTCTTCTTTATGAACTTACTATGGCTGAAGGAGCGGGGCACACGTATCTCCCCGCCGATATGCTCGTGGCGGGGGTGTGCGGACTGCTTGATGTAGATGAGACAGCGGCGCAGAGAGCACTTGATGTATTGACGGTGGAGGGTCAGGTTATCGTTAAGAGCCCGGGTATCGGAGAAGATTATGAAAGCGAACCGGTAAAGGTTTACCGCGCTCCCTTTTACTACATGGAACTTGGTGTGGCGCGTATGCTTCTTGACCTTGATTCGATGGATCAGTACGGTGGTGAGATCACCGAAGCGGAACTCCGTAATATGAACATGGGTGAGGATGTCGAGCTCGATGATCTGCAGAAAAAGGCGGTACGGGAGGCGTATAAGCATGGAGTTTTCGTCCTGACGGGTGGTCCGGGTACAGGAAAAACAACGACCATCCGCGCAATGATCTCGTATTTTGAAAAGAAAGGTCTCACGATCCTCATCGCAGCACCCACGGGGCGCGCGGCAAAGAGGATTACAGAAACAACCGGCTATGAAGCGCTGACGATCCACAGACTCCTCGGATGTCAGGGGGTTCCCGATGATCCGGCGAGTGGGAGAAGGGGTCGATTTACATTTGAAAAGAACGAGGACGAGCCGCTCGAAGCGGATGCGGTCATTATAGACGAGATGTCGATGGTCGATCTACCGCTTATGCATGCTCTGCTCAAGGCTGTTTGTCAGGGAACGCGGCTGATACTTGTCGGTGATGCGAACCAGCTTCCGAGCGTCGGTCCCGGAAATGTTCTCAAAGACATCCTTGCTTCGCACAGATTCAATGCCGTCTGTCTGACACGCATATTCCGTCAGGCCATGGAGAGCGATATTATCGTCGGTGCGCACATGATCAACCGTGGTGAAGTACCTAAGCTTGACAACAATTCCAAGGACTTCTTCATGATGGAAAGAACATCCGCACCGGATATCCGCGGCGTTATCGCCAATCTTGTGGGCGGAAGGCTCGCGCGATACGTCGAGGGTGATGTTTTTGATGTTCAGGTTCTTACGCCCATGAAGAAGGGCGAGCTGGGGACCATAAGCCTTAACAGCCTTCTTCAGCAGTTCCTCAATCCTCCGGAAGAGGGACGCAAGCAAATGGAATACCGTGATACCGTCTTCCGTGAAGGCGATAAGGTCATGCAGACAAAGAACGACTATCACCTTGAATGGGAAATCAGGGAACGCGGCTTCGTAAAGAGTACCGGCTCCGGAATCTACAACGGAGATATGGGAAGGATCAGGCAGATCAATACCTTCTCGCAGCATATGGTGATCGAATTCGATGACAACAGATTCGTGGATTATCCCTTCTCACAGCTCGATGAGCTTGAACTCGCATACGCGGTAACGATCCATAAATCTCAGGGAAGCGAATATCCCGCGATCGTTCTTCCTCTTTTGACGGGACCAATGCAGCTCTTTAACAGAAATATTCTATATACGGCGGTTACCCGCGCGAAGAAGTGCGTGGTCATTGTCGGAAGCCGGCAGACCGTGAGTGCCATGATACATAATGAGAACGAGCAGAAACGGTACTCGGGACTGACAAAATGCATTGTGGAGATGTCCATGCATTAAGGTCGGGAATTACATGTGAGAAGATACCGATAAAATGCTTGAGAATGCATCTCTGAGAAGATACCGTGACAATGTCGGGGTTTTCTTTCAAGATGGTTCGAATCGGTGATTTGGGACAGCATCTGATATAATTGTGAAAAGTGACAAAAAAATTGCAAAGTGTGAAAAATTAACGTGCATTTCAATGATAAACATGGTATAATTATGCAAAGACGAAAAGAGACTTGCGAATTTGCCCTATATGTCCGTTTCGTTCTCTTGGAGGAATGAGGGGACATGAAATCAACGACTGTAATTGCAGCCGATGCAGATGAGATCTTAAAACGGAGGACGGATTGAAAGAAGGACTTACGCATCTTTTATATCCAAGGAAATGTCCCGGTTGTGGTATGGTGCTTTCGGCAGGAGAATTGGTCTGCGCGGAATGCGCCAAAGAATTTGCTTTGATCGAGGAACCGACTTGCCTGATCTGCGGTCGTCACATCGAGAGCGAAGCGGAAGAACGCTGTTACACTTGTACACGCTCAGAAAGAAGCAATATTTTCGGGATTGCAATATTCGCTTATGACGATATCATGAAAAAAGCGATGAGCGACCTGAAATTTCACGGGCAAAAGGATAATGCGGATTATTTCGCGGCCATGGCAGTAAGCCGCTCCGGTTCGAAAATCAGAAACTTTGATCCTTGCGCTTTGATCCCGGTTCCGGTTCACAAGTCGCGACTGAGAGAACGTGGATACAATCAAGCGGAGATCATTTGTGACAAGATCGGCGAGATGCTTGGAATCCCGGTTGTTACAGATCTCCTGCAGAGGAGCCGCAAGACCGATTATCAGAAGAATCTCGGAAGTATTATGAGGAGGCGCAATCTTGAAGGCGCATTTTCATGCAACAATAAGGTTTATCCGTCAGGTAGGATAAAATCCGAATTGCCCAGGGTTCTCCTCGTGGACGATATCTACACAACGGGAAATACGATGGAGCATTGTGCGAGGAAGCTCTCTGAAGCGGGCGTTGATGAGATCGGACTTCTGAGTATAAGCATCGGAGGCGGAACATAAGCGTTTAAGCCGGGTGATGCTCGCAGGTGTCGGAGGCGAAACATAAGCGTTCAATCCGGCGAACCGAAAAACACAGAATATTTCGTGTTGAGAGACACGTGATATATAACGGAAGGAGTGATTTTATGGAAGTCAGATCATGCAGAGGTTGCGGAAAGCTTTATAATTACCTCGGACCGACTACTCCTGCCTGCCCGGCTTGTATGAAAGCCATGGAGGAAAAGTTTCAGCAGTGCAAGGAGTACATAAGGGATAACCCCGGAGCAAACATCCAGAAGGTTGCCGAGGACACCGAGACTTCGGTTAAGATGATAAAGCAATGGGTACGTGAGGAGCGTCTTACTTTCGCTGAAGGATCTGTAGTGGGCATTGAATGTGAGAGCTGTGGAGCAAGTATCTTAACCGGAAGATTTTGCCCCAACTGTAAATTTAAAATGCAACAGTCGTTCGCGAATGCTTCCAGGAGAGCTCCTGCACCTGAAGAAAAGCCTAAGAATGAACATGACAGCAATAAGATGAGATTCCTTGACAGGTAAGGGGTGATATACTATCGAAATTAATGACCGTTTCATAGAGGATACTCTTCGTTCGGTCTACGCAGCAGTCACTAAGACAGTGGCTCAGATTGAACTTAAAGAACCTCCGCCTCGCAAAAAACGTATCGAGGCACCGATTTCAGTAGTCGTTCTGTCAAAGGGGATCTTTAAATCAAGGGTCGTCAGCACATTCCCGTCGCTTTTGGTTGACGAGATTGTGGACAGGATGAGCAACAACAGTCCTTTGTCTCAGGAAGACAGGGATGCGTATTTTAAGGAATACATTAACATGTGTTTCGGAAGGTTTATCTCAAAGATCAATAATGAAACGGGAAGGGCATCCCGCTTCGTTATTCCGGTTATGATCAGAGGACTATACCGTCCCCCGCAGGAAAATGTATTCACCGATACGGCGCGCGTCGATTTTGGAAGCGATTACGGCAGCGTGAACATGACCGTATCATATGACATTTTACCGGAGCATTCGAGTAATTAGTTGTTGGCTTAGCAGCAGTTAAATGAAGAAAAATTCGACAAGCACACGGATCCGAGAAAGTCGGATCGCAAGAAAGGATAAGTATGAAAAAAATTCTCATTATCGATGATTCGCCGTTCATCTACAAGGAGGTAGCGGCAACACTTGAGGGGCTCGATTACGAGATAATCGGACATGCAAAAAGTGGCGAAGAGGGTATCAGCATGGCGCAGGAGCTTAAGCCCGATATCATTACGATGGATATCGTAATGCCCGGTATCGACGGAATCGAGGCTGCACAGAAGCTCATGGAGCTCGAGCCCAACATTAAGATCATCATGCTCAGCTCGCTTTGTGACTATGATACGATCAATGAGGTTGAGTCCATCGGTCTCAAGTACCTTGTTTCGAAGCCTATCGAAAAGCAGGTTCTTATTGACATACTTGAGAAGGTTTGCCAGGAATAAAAGAATATTAGAATCGTATACTGAGGTTCCGGCTTTTCTTATCGGGTCAAGCCGGAATCTTTGGATTATAAGCGTTTTTATCGGGTCGGACTGAACTTGCGGGATTTATGCTTGTTTATCGGATCATGGATCCGCGGATTTTATGCCGGTTATTGGGACAGACCCGGATCTGAGGGCTTTATGCCGGTTATTGGTGCAGACCCGGATCTGCGGATTATATGTCGGTTATTGGGACAGACCCGGATCTGAGAGCTTTATGCCGGTCGGATCTTGCGAGATCTTTCCTTCTTTCATGAGATGCCCGACTGCTCTTTTGAAGGAATTCTTAGACATACCGAAAGTGCGTCTTATTACGTCCGTGTCTGTTTTGTCGTGAATCGGAAGATAATTCCCGGGAGCGCTCTTCAACCTTCCGACGATGAGTTCGCAGTCTGCATAAATCTGAATATGTGAAGGATCGCGCATGGCAAGTACCAGCTTCCCGTCCGGAAGGACGCGAGCGACACGTAATCTGATCTCGTCTCCGATGTTCACTTCGGTTACGAGATCCTTTTTTGGTATCAGGGCACGGAAAACTCCGTCGACCGCAACGTGAGCGCCTTCGTCACGCCCTGTCTCATATACGCGACCGAGAACCCTGTCACCCGTTTTGTACGGCGAATCGTTTCTCAGGTATTTGTAGAGCTTCATGGTTGCGCAAAGACGACACGATTTGTCGATATAAAGAGCGACAAGAACCTTGCTTCCTTGTTTGGGACGCCGGGTCTGCTCGCGATACGGGAGAAAAAGGTCTTTCTTGAGCCCCCAGTCGAGGAAGGTTCCGAACTCCGTGACTTCAAGGCAGGTGAGAACGGCTGTTTCGCCGAGTGTGAGAAGCGGGCGTTTCATTGTGGCAATGGGTCGATCTTCGGAATCAAGGTATATGAAGCATTCGGTAATATCGCCCTTGCTGAGTCTCGCAGTCATTTCTCCGTTCGGAAGAAGAACTTCTTCGTCTATGGTTCCGCGGGGACGCTCGCTTTTCTTATGAAGTTGAGAAGCATTATGTACCGATGTACATTCGGTGTCGTTCGGACCGTGCGTACGTGCAGATTCGACAGGCTCGGGGGGTGATACAGCTTCAGAGTCAATCACATACGCTCCGTGGGGAGTCATGCGTGCTATTTTTACAATATTCATCTTGCCCAGTTCCATGAGGTTTTCCTTTCAAACGGAGCGGATCATCCGCGCTGTTCTTACGATTGTTATTATGATCGGTTTTGTGTCGGTTTCTCGATTCACCGTGCTGTTCTTACGGTGTATATTATGCTCGTTCCCGTGTGGGTTACTTTCGGGTTCTCCGCAGACGGAGGGATCTTCTGCGAGTTTATCACGGTGTTGATAATGCTCGTTCCCGTGTGGGGTTCTTTCGGGTTCTCCGCAGACGGAGGGGATCCACCGCGCTTGCCGCCCGATAAATGCAGCACGATTATAGCACAAAGGATAAGGGGTGTATATAGATTTGCACTTGCAAACATTATAATTGTTTGCCATACTAATATGGCATCGGATGTGGGGCGACAGACATATACGTAGGCATGACCTGAAAAAATCTCCGCCGCATAACATAAACATGGATCCGAAGCTTTGTCCGGTTGCTGCGGAGACATGGAAGGCGTCTTCGGGTGACATTGACAGAAACCGTTAAATAATCAGACATAGATGTAGCGCAAAGAGAGGATTTGTTCGTGAAAAAACAATCGTTTGAAAAACCCCGTATCGAATCTACGGTTGCGGGCATATTCATGTTATTGTCATTATTGTTTCTGTACATTCTTAAAAACGGCGGCTTATTGTCAGGCGTAAATTCATATGCATTGGTAATGTTTATCGTCGAAGCAGTGATTCTTTGTCCCATACTTGTTTTCCTGATTTGGGATAAAAAAAGCTTTATTTCCATGATGCGTTTCAAGCAGGTAAAAGTGCGCATCGTTTTGCTTGCGATACTGCTTGAAATCTGTATCACGCCGGTGCTTGCCGTTATCAATAACATTACGTTACTGTTTACTGACAATGTAGCGGAACAGTCGCTGGGCGGAGGCTTGACCGAAACACCGTACATACTGATGATTTTGGTAATGGGATTGTTCCCGGCGGTATGTGAAGAAGCGTGCATGCGTGGCGTATTTCTCGGGGCATTTATGAGATCCGGCAGAAAGATGGCTGCAATAGTTATATCCGCGGCGTGTTTCGGACTCATGCACGGAAATGCCAATCAATTTTTTTATGCTACGGCCATGGGAATTGTGTCGGGAATAGTTGTTGAGGCAACCGGGTCGATAATTCCTTCGATAGTGATGCATTTTTTTTCCAATTTCGTATCAATAACGTATTTATACTTCGAACACTATACGCAGGTTGCCAATGATCAGGTCAGCACCATGTTGTCCGAACTCGGAAAGAGCGATACGGCACAAGCGGTAAATGAACTTAGTCCCGAGCTGGCCGGAAAAATGATGACAACCGTTGAGATCACATCACTGATAATATCGGTTATTCTTGCGGTGGTAGGAACATTGGCTGCGATAAGGATTATCCGGAAGATGGCGGAAATTTCCGAGAGAACGGAACAGCTCAGAACGCTTAAGCTTCCCGAAAAGAACGCCTCGCGGATCATAAACCCTGTTCTTGCTGTTGCTATACTTGTGTGGATAGCTGACATCGTCTTGATTGAACTGGCCAAACACGGGATTGTGATTTGATAAGCATAATACCTAAAGCGTGTTTTGCCTTTTTACAATCGAAGGATCACAAGGGGTGCCGGGATTATAAGCATGTTTGTACTATAAACAATCGCGAGATCACAAGGGGGGCCGATAAAAATGGCTTGCAAAAGGTCTTTTTTCAGAGTAATATAACAAAACAACAGGGTCATCCAAAGCCTTCGGATGACTTGGTAAGTGGGTTGAATCTTAAAGGATTGTTATTCGCCCGTTATGTGTATGAAAAACAGAAGCGGTGAACAAAGCTTCATGACGAGAATCCCGACACTTTGGTGGTATCGGAAGGGAAATCAACGGCAGAAAAGCTCGGCAATTCAGTAGTATCGGACGAGAACTCAACGGCAGAAAAGCTCGGCACTTCAGTAGTATCGGACGAGAACTCAACGGCAGAAAATCCCGACACTTTAGTGATATCGGACGAGAAATCAACGGCAGAAAAGCCGTTTAAGAGGAGGATTAAAATGGATAACAAACGTCCTGACAGCATGGAAAGGATCAATGACACAGCAAAAGCAATGAAGTTCATCGACGAACAGGTTGCAGAGATCAAGAAGACGGTAGGAGACGGCAAGGTTCTCCTCGCTCTTTCGGGCGGCGTTGATTCTTCTGTTGTTGCAGCACTTCTTATCAAGGCGATCGGCAAGCAGCTCGTGTGTGTACACGTTAACCACGGACTTCTTCGTAAGGGAGAGCCCGAGCAGGTTATCGACGTATTCCGCAGACAGCTCGATGCAAATCTTGTTTATGTTGATGCAACAGACAGATTCCTTAACAAACTTGCGGGAGTTTCCGACCCCGAGAAGAAGCGTAAGATCATCGGCAGCGAGTTCATCGATGTGTTCGCTGAGGAAGCAAAGAAGCAGGAAGGTATCAAGTTCCTTGCTCAGGGCACTATCTATCCCGATATATTAGAATCTGACGGCGTTAAGGCTCATCACAATGTTGGCGGACTTCCCGAAGAGCTTGATTTCGAGCTTGTTGAGCCCGTTAAGTTCCTTTACAAGGACGAAGTTCGTGTAGTAGGTAAGGCACTCGGCCTTCCCGACAACATGGTTTACCGTCAGCCTTTCCCCGGACCCGGACTCGGAGTTCGTTGTACAGGGGCCATCACACGTGACCGTCTTGAGGCAGTTCGCGAGTCTGATGCGATCCTTCGCGAAGAGTTTGCGGCAGCAGGCCTTGAAGGCAAGGTATGGCAGTACTTCACAGTCGTTCCTCCCATCACCTCGACAGGTATCAAAGATGGCAAGCGTACAGATGACTGGATCGTAGTCATCCGCGCAGTCAACTCCGTTGACGCTACAAGCGCAACCATCGAGCCCATCCCCTACGAGCTCCTTGGCAAGATCGTGAACAGGATCATCACCGAGGTCAAGGGCGTCAGCAGAGTCGCATACGACTTAAGTCCCAAGCCCGTAGCTACGATTGAGTGGGAGTAATTAAAGCGACGATCCAAGTAACGATTCAAGCTATGATCCAAGTAACGATCGAGTGGGAATAATTAAAGCGACGATCCAAGTAACGATCCAAGCGATGATCCAAGCGATGATCCAAACAACGATCCAAGCGCTGATCTAAGTAACGATCGAGTGGAATCTTAAGTAATTTATTAC
>JAEEIH010000128.1 GCA_016281275.1 Lachnospiraceae bacterium
CTCTCGATACCTTCCGCATTGTCTTTTGTACGGACGAAATCAGTGATGCCCTTGCCCGCAAAGATATCGATGATCTTTCCGACAGAAAGCACATCAAACCCGCGTTCCTTCAGCTCATCGAGCATCGTGTTCTTCGGGGGCACGAGTGAAAAGTCGTGTCTGCGCGATGTACGCTTATAAGGCCACTCACCTTCAAACGGACGGGCGATGACACGTCCGACCGCAAGGTCACCCACCAAGAGCTCGCGTGCGATCTCGCAGTAACGATAAAGCTCCTCCACAGGAACAATATTCTCATGAGCGGCGATCTGGAAAACGCTGTCCGCCGAAGTATAAACGATCAGGCAGCCCGTCTCCTCGTGCTCTTTCCCGTAGTCGCGGATAACGTCCGTTCCCGAGTAAGGCTTATTGCAGACACAACGTCTGCCTGTTCTCTTCTCAAACTCATTTATAAAACTCTCGGGAAATCCGTCCGGGAAAGTGGGCATGGGCTGCTCGGAGATTATCCCCGCGATCTCCCAGTGACCCGTTGTGGTATCTTTGCCCCTAGAAGACTCCGCCATCCTTCCGACCATCGCGGCGAAATCCTTCGGGTTGTCATCGTACATGTCATTTATTCCATCGATGTTGAAAAAACCGAGCTTTTTCATGTTGGGCATATCAAGAAGGCCGCTCGTAGCTGCCGCCTTGACGGTATTGCTGCCTTCGTCTCCGTAAGCAGCGGCGTCCGGCATCTCACCGACTCCGACACTGTCTAAAACTATGAGGAAAATTCGCTTGTTTTTCATATATGCCTCCTGTTTGCTTGTCACCCCTAGCGACCACCCTGCAACTATCCATCAGTCAAGGTACGAAATGAACATGTTCCCTGCGCTTTCAAAACTGAGGGTTGCTTCCCTCAGCGTGTACTTGTAAGAACCCGCGCGAACCGGGTCGTAGACGGTAACACTCGTTGTGTCATATGCGTACACAACGACCGCATTACCGTCCGGACGAATTGCGATTACCGGGCGTCCCTTATATACGTAATATAGCATTTCATCAACGCTTATGCCGGTAAGATCGACGACCGTGGTTTTTAAGTTTTTCTGTAGCCACGAGTACATGCTCTCCTTTTCTCTCGAATAATCCGAGGGATCTGCGTCAACACTCCTGTACCGGAGGAGCATCTTCATTGCTGCCTTTCGGGAATCCATGTCAACCGACGCCTTCACCGGAGCAAGATCCGTTATCTCGGCTCTCGTGTTTTTTATACCGCGCTCCCAAACAACATGCCCGAAACGATCGATAACTGTTCCGACCCCCTCATCCGCTGCCTCGATTGCCTTTCCCGCCGATGACGAAGCCTCGATGATGCGTCCGAACGAATAGGCATAATAACGTGTCTGCGATCCGTCGGGTTCGGCCACACGGGTCGTGGTATCAAAATCAATAACGGTCGGATTTGCCGTGAACGATTTCGGAATCTCTTCCACATCTATACCCGAGGGAAGCGAAACGTAGTATTCGGTGAGGATTCTGTCCGTTACACGGCGGGTTATGTTTACCGACCTTTCTACAGTTGTAGGAAGATTGACGATGGAATCCGGCTCTATCGCATAATACGCATTATCCATTCCGAGGTGCTTTTTCAGTCTGTTTATAACAAGAATTCCGTCACCGGCTTCAACATCCTTAACAAAATAGTCATCGCCCTTATACTCCTTTAGGACATTACATTCACCGTCGCTGATACAGAGTTTGTAGGACGGAAGCAACGTGGATCCGTCGGCATTAATATATTTATCGGAAAGCCTCTGATACCCGTATATAAAATTGTCATTGATACGTCCGAGAAGCCTGATCGTTTCACCCATGGGTGCGGTCAGGTGGGTTATTTCGTTTTTCTTAAGATCGAACACCTGCAGCTGCGTTGACTTCAGAATATCGGAGTCGGTCTGCCATACAAGATAAAGCTCATCCTCCACAAAGACCATATTTCCGTCCGGCACATCCGCAGCAAGCCGGCGAACCTGCCTTGTAACAAGGCTGTATTCATAAACGCTGTCATAAAGAGAAAAATAGAAAACGTCAAACTCGGAGAGGAAAGCGAAATCCGTCATGTCGGAAAGCAATAGGCTATAACTTGTATTGACAGGCACATAAAGCTGTTCCTCTATTCGATTGTCGTTCACGACAAACCGATACAACGCAATTCCCACACGGCCTTCGTACTCACCTCTGTTCATATATCCATAGACAATAAAGTCTATATCACCGTTGTCATGCATTCTGAGGATCCTTAACGAATGATCTCCGAAGAACGATCGCTCGTAATCCTCCCCGTCCTTAAAAGAAAACGCATTATAGAAAAGGTTTTCTTTAGAGTCATATTCAAACAGCTCGCTGCCGTGAACAAAGGCTATGTACCTGCCTTCGGGACCATAAACGGTTTGAGCATGGATGTCGTTTGTGATTCCGAGCTTGAATTCATTTTTCGTAAGGCTCGTGTTTGCCACATCCACATGAGCTTCCATCACACGGTCGTAGTTATAGAGATATGTCCTTATGTCTGTGTACTGAAATCTGATATTCTCGGTGACCGTATACAACTCCGGTCCGGAACCTGTCTTTACCCGCACAATGAAGCGGCGCTTTACGGATGCAAAATTGTTGTAAAATTCAGTAATTGCCGGAACCTCTTCCCATACAACCTCGGGGTTCAGATTGCCCCACGAAACCATCTCGAAACTCGAATGGATCGTGACATGCGCAAACGTTGAATTATCATAGTCTTTCCACGGCTCAAGATACTTTTTGAGCTGGCTCTTCTCCGCCTCCTGACCGTAGATGAGCGTGTCATGGAAATAATCGGCATAATTAAGCTTCTCTGTGAGCTTTCCGTCATCATACACCTTAAGCCTGGTGTAGTAATAAATCCGTTTTCCCTCATTGGTAATGAGAGTGAACTTCGCGATATATTCCTTACCGGTCATAAACGTCTCGGTAAATGTTATAGGAACTTTCTTGGGTCCTTCCCCGACATCGAGTACGGTAAGAGCGCCATCCTCAACGGTTCCGCCATCCTCGCGGATGATCTCATATTTCATCTTGCGGACGTTAAGCTCGTTATGATGTATCAGAAGTGTAAGTGTCCTATCGGGTCCGATGGGCGTAATTGTTTCGCGAACGACCATGGGATCAAGATTGGCAGCATACCCGTGAAGAAGGTTGAATTCCTGACCCGCTACTTCAATGGTGACCGTCGGGAGCGTGGCAGAAGCCATGATCGTTGTGTCTGCAGCCGAAGAAAACATCGTCTCCGTAATGTCTGATCCGAAAAAGACCACGGAAGCGATGAAGACGCCGAAAATGATAATCACTTTGTACCTGAATTTCATGCTTATATGTACGCGTGCCGCTTCTGCCCCACCCTTTATTGCGACGCGATTCCTTTCGAATGTCTATGTTTATTATTTTACTTGTAATGCCTGTATTGTCAATTTCAAAGATGGCCCCTTGGGGACGGGGGTTGTGGGTCATTCACCCCAATGACCCACAACCCCCGTCCCCAAGGGGCCATCATCTTCCTCAATCCATGATTACTCGTAATCCACAACATTTGCCCAGCGAAGCAGGAATTCACGCTCCTTCTCGTTACCCTTTACGGACTGCGAAGCGGCAACGATCGGCATCCACTTCTGTACGTACTGGCGTGCCGTGTCGCTCTTTTTGCAGAAGAGATCGAGATATTTTCCGGCGAGATCTTCTTTGCCCGCGAGACAGAAAAGGAGGTAAGTGCGCGCTGCATCCGCAGATGCGTTACCCTGTGTTGCATGCGCCCAATCAATGATATATGCCTCACCCTTCTTTGTGATGATAATGTTCGAAGGATTGTAGTCTCCGTGGCAGAGCTTCATGTGCGCATGCATGCCCTCAAGCCGGGTGTGAAGCTCATATCTTGTCGTAGCGTCAAGCTGTGACGCGCTGATCTTGAGCTGCATCTTGTCTTTTAACAGCGACAGCTTCTTGCATGTCCTGCCATGCATGTCAAGCTGTATCGATACAAACCTGTCAAGATACTCGTCAAGCTTCCTCGGGTTCTCGTCCATCATGCTCTGAAGAGTCTTGCCCTCGACGTACTCCGAAACGATCGCCCACTTGTTCTCGATCATCGTAACCTCGAGCACCTTAGGGATAAGAAGTCCCGTCTCCTCTACGCGCGCCTGGTTGAGCGCCTCGTTGAGGATGTCGGCCTTGTTGTAGCCTTCGTTGAAGACCTTGATACATTTATCGCCATCGCGGTAGATCGTCTTGTTACTCCTTGTTGCAATAACGTTCTGTAATTTCATGCTTTTTCTCCTTTCGAGACCCTATCACTTGCCGCTCTTCTTCGACTTTGCGCCGGTCTTAGCTCCCGCAACCTTTGCCGATGCTGTCTTAGTCGCTCCGACACTCTTAGTCGCTACTCCGCTTATCTTGGGAGCCTTTCTATCGCCGTAGAATGAATCAAGATAAATCTGCTTGAGTTCGCTCATGAGCGGGTAACGAGGGTTAGCGCCCGTACACTGGTCGTCGAAGGCTTGCTGTGTCATATCGTCGAGTTTTGCGAGGAATTCCTTCTCGTCTACGCCGTAGTCCTTGATGGTAGGCTTGATGCCGATCTTCTCCTTTAAGTCGTTTACGGCCTTGATGAGGTTTTCAAGCTTCTCGTTGTCGTCCTTTCCGCCGAGCCCGAGCTGCTCCGCGATCTCAGCATATCTGCGGAGTGCCTGCGGATGATCGTACTTGGGGAA
>JAEEIH010000129.1 GCA_016281275.1 Lachnospiraceae bacterium
TCCTTGTTCAGGTAGTCCAAAACGTCCGTTCGTTCAAGAAGATTGTATTCACAATAATCAATCTCGTTCCTCTTAAGCATTTCACGTATCAAATACGTTTTCCCGACCTGTCTTGCTCCATGGATAAGAAGTGCTTTTTTACTATGATCGATCCATTCCTGTATTTTCTTTTCGGCTTTTCTGTACATATATTCCCCTTGAAACGCTTATGTGCTATTTGCAGGCATAATCACTGTTGCTCGTTCATTTACTCTCTTGCCTTATTAACCAACAATAATTATACAACCTTTTTCGCCCCTGCTCAAGGGCGAAATATGCAAAACGGGGCAAAATGCCCCGTTTTGCATAAACATTTCGGGGCATTTTGCCCCGTTTTGCAAAGTTTCACGATTTTACCTGTGACCCTTTTTATCTCAATAAAGACATTTTCTTCATTTAATCGCCTGTCTTCATTAGAAGAACTTCCATGCCGTGAGCAGCCACCCCGGAACGACCACGATGAGGAAGAACGCCCAGCTGATCCACATAAACGTTCGAAGGAATGCTTTACCGTGGCCGGGATATTCACGGATGTAGATGCGGTAATTAATTACGGACGCGAGTGACCCGATGATCGAGCAGAGGCCCGCCGTGTCGAGTCCGTAGATCAGGCCCGTGAAGTTCTCCGTGAACGGGTAGAGCACGATCGACGCGGGGACGTTCGAGATGAACTGGCTTAAGATAATGGACCACCAGTACTCGTTGCCCGCAACCTTCTCGTGAAGGAAGCTGCTGATCGCTTCGTTGCCCGTGATCGACGACGAGAAAACGAAGAAGCAGAAGAACGTGAGCAGGAGCACATAGTCAACGCTGAGGAAGAGCTTGCGGTTGACGATCAGTACGACCGCGATCACGATCACGACCGCGATATACCAAAACTGAGTGCGGCTCACGATCGTCGCGAGGATCATGACAAAGAGCGCAAGGTAGCTCACACGGCGCTTTCTTCGCGAAGCTTCCCAAGGTTCGGTGATCTTCTCCGTGTTGATCTCGATCCTCCTGCCATGCTCTTTTCTGTACATAACGCATATGAATACAATGAGCAGGATCGCCGACCCAACGCAGAGCGGAGACATGTGCAGCATGAAGTTCAGCGCGCTGGTGCCGGACTGCTGGTAAAGGAAAAGGTTCTGAGGGCTGCCGAAAGGCATAAGAAGCGAGCCGCGGATCGCAGCGATATTCTCAAATGTGATAACGGGCAGGATGCACTCTTCGCGTCCCGCACCCCTGAAGAGCAGGATCGTGAGCGGAACAAAGATGATGAGCGAAACGTCATTCGTTACGAACATGGACGAAAAGAACACTCCGAAGACGAGGAAAAGCGAAAGCGATCTCATCCCTCCGAAGCGGGAGCTGAGCCTGATGATCGGATTAAAAAGGCTCTCCTGCTTAAAGCCCTCGAGAACGGTCAGCATCATAAAGAGCGTTCCGAGAGTATGCCAGTCGATCTTCGTGAAGAGCTCGGTCGTGGGCGGCGTGATAAAAAGCGAGATGATCGCTGCTGCCACCGCAACTATAAGCATGGGTTCTTTTTTGAGGAATTTCTTAAGTCCTGCCATATATACATTAATCCCCTTGTATACGAGTCATACTCGCGAATTGCTTCGCAATTTGCTCATTCATCATAAAAAGGCAGATATCGATGCTGTGTCCGATATCGCCTTTTGCATTATATCTACCTATACTCTGTTTGTAAACCGATTATATTATTAGTCTTCAATATGGAGATCATCCGAATACGAATGCTTAACCACTTCGGTAAGATTCTCTCCCGAATATCTTAGTCTCAGATTTATTCTATCTTGTCCTTCAAGCATTTCGCACAGAAACACCCGATCGCCCTCCCAGAGATTAAGCTCAAGAATCTCGTCTTTCGGGATGAATTTCAGTGTTCCTTCACAGCAGTCTTCCGGATGGAATTCGGAATCATCGAAGTCGTTGCTCGAGAACAGGTACATATCCTCATCCGGCCAGCCGTCGCTTCTAAACTCAATAACGCCGTAAAAATGTGCATTTCTAATAATGATCCCTGTCTCTTCAAGAACTTCGCGCTTTACGCACTCAAAGGGCGTTTCGCCTTCCTCGAACTTCCCGCCGACCCCGATCCATTTGCCTCCGTTCGGGTCTTCTTTCTTTTTGTTGCGATAAAGCATGAGGTATTTCCCATCTTTTTCAATGTAACACAGGGTGGTTTTGGTAGGGGATTGCTGCATAATTTCCTTCCTCTTCAGCTGTTGTTTTCCTACCGCTATATTATAACCAAAGGGCATGTATCCGACAAGATACATGCCCTTTTCCATAGAATAATATTCGCTTGCGAATTACTGGAATCTTGCAGGATTGAGCTTGATTCCGGGTCCCATCGTCGATGCGATGGTTGCGCTTCTGATATATGCGCCCTTTGCTGCTGCGGGCTTAGCCTTGATGAGAGCCGAGATAAGTGTATCAAGGTTCTCGGAAAGCTGCTCCTCTGTGAAGGAAGCCTTGCCTACGGGGCAGTGAATGATATTTGTCTTGTCGAGACGGTACTCGATCTTACCTGCTTTGATATCGTTAACGGCCTTGGTAACATCCATGGTAACTGTGCCTGCCTTGGGGTTGGGCATGAGACCCTTAGGTCCGAGTACACGTCCGAGACGTCCTACAACGCCCATCATGTCAGGTGTTGCAACAACTACATCGAACTCAAACCATCCGTCGTTCTGAATCTTGGGAATGAGCTCGTCTCCACCAACATAATCAGCGCCTGCTGCCTCAGCCTCTGCAACCTTGTCGCCCTTTGCGAAAACAAGAACGCGAACTGTCTTGCCTGTTCCGTGAGGCAGAACAACTGCGCCACGAACCTGCTGGTCAGCGTGACGACCGTCAACGCCCAGTCTGAAGTGAGCTTCAATAGTCTCGTCAA
>JAEEIH010000130.1 GCA_016281275.1 Lachnospiraceae bacterium
CATCTTTTGTGATTCCTCCGATGTTCCCAATCTGACCTTCTGTCGAAGGCATTCCTCCCTGTGTGATGATACTTCCCTCTTTATCATTTTTCCTGCTTTCATTCTCTGTCAAAGGCTTCCCGACCTGCCTGAACATCTCGGAGATCGCCTCTTTGGCGACTTCGGGATAGTCCGGAGCATTCGAGTAATTACGCGCTTTCTTTTCGTCCAAGTACTTAAAATCGGGTAGATAAACATCGATCAAGCCGTCAAGCATCCTGAGCGTACCGACCGATTCATAGCCGGAGGTATTATATACAAAAGGGAGCTTGAGCCCCTTGTCTTTTGCAATTCGTATCGCCTCACAGATTCCGGGGACGAAATGCGTGGGAGTTACAAGATTAATGTTATGAGCGCCTTGAGCCTCAAGAGAGAAAAAGATACCGGCGAGTTCTTCCGGCGATACTTCCCGACCGCTCCCACCTTCACTGATCGCTGCATTCTGACAGAAGATGCACCTCAGGTTGCAGCCCGTGAAAAAGACAGCTCCGCTTCCGCGGCTTCCGCTCACCACAGGCTCTTCCCACATGTGAAGAGCCGCGCGTGAAATCCTTATCGCGCTGCTCTCACCACAGTAACCGTTTTTTTTACTGCGATCGGCTCCGCAATTACGCGGGCACAGTCTGCAATTATTTATCATGTCACTCTTCATATAACTCATCCGTTACCGCATAATTGCCGCCTTCTTTACGTTAAACCCGCCGACAGATCACATCAACTTTTCCGATCATTTTGCCGTGATCGTCACGCTTGCTTTCTCCTCTGAAAATCGGATTTTTCCGACACGATACATTATGACACATATATCGTCAAAAAACTTACAGTTCTTAACACGCATTTTTTCTCTTAACTCCCTTTATTTTTCCCGGTTCGGCTTACTCGGCAAACACATGACTACGTATTGGGATCCCTGTCAAGTGCAACTTTTCAAAAATAAACCCTTTTTTCTCAAACCGGAACACATTGTAAAATGTGGTATTATAGTTATAATTGTGAATGAAAGTGATCACCCGAAAACCATCACAACGAAAGGACAACTTCTATGCATGTGATTGAAACCCAAAATCTTACTAAGTCCTACGGTAATGCCCGCGGAATCGTGGATCTGACACTGACCGTGGAACAAGGCGAGTGGTTCGGTTTCATCGGACCGAACGGAGCCGGAAAATCAACATTGATAAGAACTTTGCTCGGACTTATCCATCCCACCTCGGGAAGCGCAAAAGTACTGGGATACGATGTAATGTCGCAGAATCAGGAAATTCTCAAACGAACCGGTTATCTCCCCTCGGAGGCGGTTTTCTATCCCGGAATGAAGGTAAAAGACATTCTTAAGCTCTCTTCAAAACTCAGAAAAACAGATTGCGCAAAAGAAGCTCAGATCCTTTGTGATAGGCTTCAGCTTGAAACAAATCGCAAGATTGACGAGCTTTCCTTCGGAAACAGGAAGAAGGTGGCAATAGTTGCAGCACTTCAGTGCAAGCCCGAGCTTCTGATACTCGATGAACCCACAAGCGGTCTCGATCCGCTCATGCAGCACGAGTTCTTCAACATCATTCACGAGCTCAACGATAACGGAACAACGGTTTTTGTTTCCAGTCACATTCTTCCCGAAATTCAGCGTAACTGTAACCGAGCGGCAGTCATCCGTGAAGGTCGCATCATCGCCTGTGACAATGTGGATGCCCTCGGTCATAGCAATTCTAAGCGCGTAGCACTTCGCGGCAATGTGAATCTCGACGGATTGACCGGAGTGAACAACATGAAAATCAATGGAGACATAACATCTTTCCTGTACACAGGAGAGATCAACATCCTTCTCGGACGTCTCGCGAGCGGTAATGTTTCCGAGCTTAACATCAGAGAGCCGGATCTCGAGGAAATGTTTATACGGTACTACGAAGGCTCGCCGACCGATCAGACAAACCGGATACCTCAAGCCGCATCCGAAAAGGAGGTGAACTGATATGACGATCTTATCACATGAAATCCGCCGCGGAACCAAGTCTCTCATAATCTGGACAGCCGCCATAACTGCGCTGCTCGGCATGTGTATTGCTCTTTTCCCTCAAATGAAGGATATGATGGGCGCGATGAGTGAAGAATTCTCAAAAATGGGGGCTTTCGCTGAACAATTCGGTGCTATGGACGCCATGATGGGCGACCTCGGATCATTTTATGCGGTTGAAGCAACCTCGATGCTCGGACTCGGCGGTTCCCTTTTTGCAGCATTCTGCGCAATCGACATAGTAAGCAAGGAGCAGCATAAAAAAACAGCCGATTTTCTCCTTACACATCCTGTTTCCCGAACAAGGATACTCACGGAGAAGCTCATAAGCGTCATAGTCCGGATCGTTCTTTTTGACCTCATAGTCTACGGATGTATGACCGCGCTGACTGTGGCTGTCGGTGAGTCGGTTCCCGACAACTTCCTGCGTCTTCATTTGGTATATATGTTTATGCACATCGAATTCGCCGGTATAAGCTTTGCTCTTTCGGCCTGGCTGTCCAAAAGCGGAGTGGGATTCGGTATCGGTCTCGTAATGGGAATGTTCTTCCTTCAGGCTGTTGCGAATATGATGGACCGGTTGGATTTTCTTAATTACATTACTCCCTTCGGATACTGTAAGGGCAATGTCATAATCACAAACGGTGAGATCGAGTGGGTTAAAATCCTGATCGGTATGCTGATCTGCGCAGCTGCCGTGGTTTCGGCCTACATTATTTATCCCCGGAAGGATATCACCTGACAGACAAATCGAGTAGGCTAACTCCTACTCGATTCGACGGGACATCTCAGAAGGGCTGCGCCCTTCTGAGATGTCCGTTCACTCAGCCGTCTGTTCACAAGCAAGCTTGCAACAGACGGCTTTCGTTTATCGCACAAAATCGAGCCGGATGATCTTAACGATCACCGGCTCGATTGACGCATTTTTCTCAACTCTTCGCAAACGCAACAACCTTCTCCTTGGGAATCACTCCGAGAGACCTTCCCACCTCTGCACCGTTTTTAAAGAGGATAAGGCACGGTATGGACGCAACCTTATACTTCATGGCAAGCTCTTCCTCATCATCACAATTCACCTTTCCGACCTTAAAACCATCGGCCTCGGCTGCCACTTCCTCAATAATGGGACCGAGCATCCTGCAGGGACCGCACCAGGGGGCCCAGAAATCGAGCAGCACAGGGACATCCGATTTTGCAACAAGCTCATCAAAATTCCCGGAATTGATATGTAAAACTTCCATCTCAAGTCACCTCTCTTCTAAAATTTTATACATTTTCATCGTATCTTTTTTCGGAAGCCGTGTCAATGGGTGACCCCTTGGGGTGACAAGCGCAAGCGCTTCCTTGTTGTGGGTCATGGGGTGACAAGCGCTTGTGCTTCCTTTTCATGGGCCACATAAGTCTCCGCGCCCGAAGTGTTTTCCGAAAGCTCTGTCGAGCGTCGGCACTTAGCGCCCGTCTTTCAGGGCGCTTATGTACCGTTACGCGAGACCGAGAACGGGAGTGACTTTCGGAAAATAATTCGTGGCAGGAGACGTAAATGTGACCCACAACAAGGAAGCGCTTGTCACCCCAAGGGTTCACCCATGACCCCCGTCCCCAAGGGCTCACCCAAAATTTCTTCATTTTAGTGTTGACATATTCGGTCTATAGTTGTAAACTAACATCAAGTCTAGAATTGTAGACCAATTGCGTCCGCATATTCAAAGACCCGTATCGC
>JAEEIH010000131.1 GCA_016281275.1 Lachnospiraceae bacterium
TCAATCAATAACGCGTTTGTTGTCGGATACGGACTTGATTATGCGGACTACTACAGAAATCTTCCCTATATCGGAGTTCTCAAGAAGGAAGTTTATTCAGACTGATGAATATTTGGGATGGACCCATGGGGTAGGGCTCTTTTACTTTTGAACCCCATGGGATCACCTCGATTAAGGATTTTGTCCGGCAGATTTAAGCTTTTCAGTAAGTTCCTGAATTAAAGCATCCTTTTTAGGATAACAAGCGGGAATCCTCGGTAATTCAATTGCCGAGTAGTTCACTAGTTATATTATCTTAAGACTATATTAAAAGCGTATCCGCCGGATCAGAAGAATCCACGAGATGCGCTTTTAAGATGTGAAACATTGGTGACAGGCACTCTGAATAGGGGCTTCAGGAGGCGGTTTCGTTTTTCAAAGGACTTGTTTCCGAATAGAGACGGGGGTATTTTCGAAGGGAGAAGTGTATGAACAGGAAAAAGGTTAAGACGATACTTGCAGTGGTATTATCCTGCTGTGCGGTTTTTGTGACAGTGTTTGTGATCATAAAGCTCTGCAACATTCCCGATGCATCAGGCGCAGGTGTAAAAGTTGAAACCGGAGAGGTTAAGACCGGAACAGATCATGTAAAGGTCGAGACCGGTGATGTTAATGTTCGGAGAGTGCAAAGCGGACCTCCGGCTCTGACTGTAACAAATCTCGATGAAAGCATCACAGCACTTCAAGGCACATGTTCGTGGACCATACCTCAGGAAGATGGTAGTTTCAGGCTTATAGAGGGCGACGCTGATCATCCGCTTTTCTCAAAGGAGTACATGACGCCTCTCGAGATGAAGCCTACTGTCTTTTCTTCCGTGGATCCACTTCGTGCCGTTCTTCAGTGGGATCGTATGCCGAGCACCGTTTCGGTTAAGTGCTGGGGTGAAGAGGACTGGGAAAACTTTGACGCGACAGTTAAGGGCGTCACGGTCGAAGCCAACAGAGTCGATAAAGAATTGTATGGCGACGTCGATGCATATGAAATAAAACTCATGGACGGAAACTATATCTATGAGGTCCATGCTTACTTCTCCGAATCCGACAGCGGATCCGGTGATGTGTATTACGGATTCTATACCGAAAAATACCCGAATTAGAGAGGATCAAGGAATGGACTCAATTTTGATAAAAGATACAACACGTGAAGAACGCGAGAGGATAGTCGCGGAATCCCTGGGGAACATAAGCGGTTCTTGCGACGGCTGCATGGCCGGGCTTGCCGAGATGTACCAGGACTATATAGACGGGAAGAAAGAGATCCGGGACATAAACATGGAGTTTAATGCCCGTTACGTTTCCGGCGCTGAAGGTCCGGAGAAAAAAAGCTGTGAGGTGTGGTAAAGGCGGTAAAACCTATAGTCCTGAAAGGAGCGTGTACTTATTCGTATGAAAATACCGGGTTATGAAAAAGAGTATGTAAAGAAGGCAAAGGCTCTTGACGTGACGTACGTTACAATATATGAAACCGTGCAGGGACACATGAATGGGAAGACCCCGAAGGAAGTAATCGAGTACTTTGGACGACTGAAAAAATGTACCTGCGGCGGAGAACCTATGGTGAAACAGTTTGAAGGCCAAGGCGAATTGGATACTTCGATAAAATGCAAGTCATGCGGAAGATGCATAATGCAGTCCGACTACGACAGGGAGAGCAGAGATGACCCGGGATGTGAAGAACTGGCTCTGCAAAAATGGAATGCGGGAATGACAGAGGAAGAAATAAATCGTATAAGGGAAGAAAAGTGGGGAAAAACGGAGAAGCTATGAAGGAGAGAGGGATTTCGTAGTGCCGCTTCCTGTATATAGCAAATTGGGGAGAATCGTTATGGAGCTATGGGATGCTTACGATGCAAAACTTAACAAAATTGATGGAATGACATTGATTCGTGGGCAGGAGGTTCCGGACGGAGTGTTCCATCTTGTGTGTGAGATCATCGTAAGACATGCTGATGGTACATATTTGCTTATGCAAAGAGATCCCGGAAAGCACAAGGGCGGAATGTGGGAAGCCTCTGCAGGAGGGTCTGCGCTCCGGGGAGAAGATCCGCTAACCTGCGCAATAAGGGAACTTTTTGAAGAGACAGGAATCAAGGCTGATAGGCTCACAGAAGTCGGACTTGTAGTACATCACTTACATAGATCTATATTTGTGGACTTCCTCTGTGAAACAAATGTTGATAAAAACAGCGTTGTATTGCAAAAAGGGGAAACTTCTGCATATAAATGGGTAACAGCAGAAGAATTACGTGCAATGCCTCGCAAAGAGCTGGCTTCACAAAGGATAATGAATTTTATTGAAGAACTGAAATGAGAAATGGTGGTAGCAAACCCTGTTACTGCTGAAAAGCTGAGCTCTGATTAGAAGCTTCTAAGGATGTGATCATAAGCACCGAAGACCAAAACGGAAAGACAAGATTGGAGAATCGATATGTCTGATCAAGACGGCATAACAACCATATACTTCGTCCGCCACGCGGAATCCCTGACGTCCCATAAGGACGACCGAACCCGACCGCTAACGGACGACGGAATGAAAGATCGGAAGATCGTTCTTGAAACGCTTAAAGAAAAGAAAATAGACGCTTTCCTTTGCAGCCCCTACAGAAGAAGCATAGAAACGATCTCTCCCACCGCAGAGTTCTTCAAAATGGAGATAAAAACGGATGAACGATTCCGAGAGAGAAAATCCGGAGTTGATCCCCGCGATCACTGCGCCGGCCGCTGGGCAGACTTCTCATACGCGGAAGAGGGTGGGGAATGCCTGGCATCGGTACAAAAGAGGAATATCGAGGCGCTCACGGATGTTCTTCGTGAGTATCGCGGGAAAAATGTCGTTATTGGCTCACACGGAACTGCCCTTAGTGCTATAATCAACTATTATGACAGCTCCTTTGGGTACGAGTCTTTTATGAAGATCGTAAAGTGGCTGCCGTTTGTAGTTGAAATGAAGTTCGACGGAGAGAGGTTTCTTGAGTACAAGATTCTCAGTAAGGTGGAGAAGTAAACGAAGATAAAACTAAACGGAATGCCCAGGTAATTAACTCTGAGAGAGGCATCGTTCAGATGCCTCTCTCAGAGTGAAGACAAAGTCCGAGGTTGTAAAGCCTCGGACTTGACTTTTTAAAGAGAAGAAAAGTGCCGAAAGCCTTGTATTTACTGGCTTTTCGGCACTTTTTGTGTTATAATATAAATACCAAATTCAAGGGATGGTACTCTCTTATGATGACACA
>JAEEIH010000132.1 GCA_016281275.1 Lachnospiraceae bacterium
CCAGTTTTTCGAATACTCCCTGAGCTTTTCGTCATCTATTATTATCGAGTGGTTCTCAAAAAGATCCTCGAAAGTCAAAAAGAACTTTTGATAATTTATCGGATCTGATTGACTGCTAAAGCGGTAATTCCACTCGATTCCGGAAGTCAAAGCGCTCCTTGATATATTGGAGGATCCGATGAAGATCTCACTGTGGTCATCGTAGTGAAATATATACGCCTTCGGATGGAATGATCTTCCCCTCTCATTGTAGAAGCGTAAATCTACCCTATCCTTTAATTCATGCTTGATGAGATACAGTGCTGACGGTTGCGTGATTCCAAGATAGTTTCCGGTCAGGATTCTGACCTTTGCTCCCCGATTGATTGCACGGTCCAGTTCAGCCAGGAGCATCCTAACTCCGGACTCCATAAGGAACGAGACAACAATATCAATCTGCGTTGCCTGCTTCATTCCCTGAGCAAGCTGATAAAACAGAAACATACGCCGATCTCTGTCACCGGTGGTCACGTCCGTTCTGCCGATATGAAAGTCCACATTATTCAGTTCTTCCGCAGTATCAAATTCAGCCACTTCATTTCTCTCCTGTCAGGACGCACATCCTCAGAAACCCATTTATCAACTGTCTTTATCTCACGTATATCACTGATAAACTCCTCGAAGCCCTCCTCCGTGAAGTACGTGAAGTATCTCTCGTTTATATAGCCCTCAAAATCGCCATGTCTGAACGAAACATAGATATATCCGCCGCTCTTTGTCGCGCGGACCATCTTTTTAAACACATCACGAAGCTCAGCCTTCGGAAGATGAAGGATTGATGCACAGGCCCAGATGCCGTCAAAAGCGTCAACCTCATCAAGCTCGTCAAACATCATCTGCCTGACAGTTGTGCCGGTAGTCTCGGAAGCGATCCTGCACAGCTCCTCCGAGCCGTCTGTTCCTTCGGCGCGGAAGCCTTTTTCAAGGAAGTACTTTGTGTCTCTTCCGGAGCCGCAACCGAAATCAAGTATCCGGGCGCCCGCCGGAAGCAGAGCAAGGAATCTGTCCTGTATGTATGTAACATCCGCATTCAATGTACCGCTCACGAAGTCGGCCGCGTTATTGTTATAAAAATCAATAGTTTTACTCATACCTACAACCTATCATACTTATCAGCTTTCCCTTTAGCCTTCTCCACCGGGTACTTGCGTTCATTCTGATCCATCTTCATGTTCACGATCTCGTCCGCGTCGAGACCAAGCTTGTCGAGCAGGTCCTGAGTGTAAACTATCACGTCGGCAAGTTCCTCTTTGACATGCTGCTCGTCGAAGTCCGTGCCGCTCCACTGAAAGCACTCAAGGAGCTCCGCCGCTTCTATTACGATTGATTTAGCAAGATTCTCCGGGGTGTGGAACTGATCCCAGTCACGGTCAATTGAGAACCTTCGGAATCTTTCGATTGTTTCTTTTTTCACTTATGGTACTCCTTTAGTCGTTGCTTTAAATATTCGGACATTCCGGGATCTGTGCAGTAGATGTAACAGCCCTTCATTCCCCTCGTCATGAGAGTCCTGTAGGTATTCTTGATGATCTCGTCCGCGCGTTTGTTTGCTTCCTCCGGTGACTTGCTGTAAAGCTTCTTAATGCCCTTAAGGGACTGATCTGTCTTGGCGCGTTTGTTAAAGTCTGTGACCACATGATCCTTTTCATAGCGGATATCGTCCCCGACTATAACTCCCACATAGTCGAATTCGAGTCCCTGCGATGTGTGGATGCAACCGACCTCGTTGACGGATGTGTCGCTTACCGCGAAAGGTTCTCCGTTCGCGAGGTTCCAGCTCATCTCAAAATCACCGATCTTTATATCATGACAGTTCGTGTCGTTCTGCCCTTTTTTGACCCATTCCCAGCAATATCCTGCTAGCATCCTTGCTCTGTTTGTTCCCTTGTTGCGCTCAACCACAAGTTCACGCACTTCGTCCGGTGAATCACAGACGCGGATATCATAGTCTATGTGTCAACGAGCGCGTCAGGACCTTTCACTTCCTTCAGTGAATCCCACTGTTTGAGCTCCACAATCACGGCTCCGGGTTCGTTCTTCTCGCCGTAACCCGAGATGATAAAATCTATTCTTTTCGATGTCTGCGGTATACTGTATTCGATAGCCACTCCCGAGTCAGAGGGGATCTCCGCATCGTTGAGGACTTTGTACATGTAGTTGAGGGAGTTCTCCCACGATCTGAATTCCGCCTTGGGAGTATGCCTTCCAAGCTTCGTCAGGATGTTCTCCTCGATCTCGATGGCGATTGCATCCCTTTCGCAGCTATTCAGAAAGTCTGTTTTCAATCCTTCGTATACTATCATTTTCGTCCTCTCAGCTTATACCGCCCTCGTGCAGCATAAGCGTCAATACTCCCTCTTCACGCAGCTCAGTTCAAATGCACCCATAAGCGTCGCTTCATCTTCCGGTGAGGCTGGCGGAATTACCCTCGTGCAGCATAAGCGTTAGCCATCTCTTTTATCTATTCCTTAAAGTAGAGCTTGAGCTTCTGCTTTGGTCCTTTCGGCATGGGGCGCTCTTTTTTAAAAACAAAGTACCAAGTTTCATTTTAAAACTGACATTCAATATTGTACCAAAAAGGAGTGTAAAAGGATAGTTTTTTTGAGCTGTTTTGTACCGCTTTCTGCGCCGGGAGAAGGTCGTTTTATTGTACCTGTATGGCACGAATCTCCTCCTTGAGGTCTTCGAGGTACGTGACCATTCGTGCCTGTCACCAGGATAGAATGGGGCTTCCGGGAGGTCCGGGAAACCCTTTTGGGAGAAAACTACGATTATTATTTAACATTGCGTAAGAAAAAACGAGATTTTGGAGGTTTTCCAAAATCTCGTTTGTCTTCAGTCTGAGACGTAGGGTTGCTTACCCTACGTCTGAATCATAACACGATACTTATTAAAAAATTTAAGATTTCAGATTGATAAACAAAACGTGACGCACGGCGCCGATTAAGTCGACGACGTCTTCGCCGTAGGCGTGGACGAGGCCGTTGCAGACGACGTTCGTGACGATGCTACTGACAATGCCGGGCGTGCGCAGCCACCACTCGCAGGCCCCAATGCCGTCAGCGGTATAACTGTTAGTGCTGGTGTGGCTGTACTGGTATGCCCCCTGTGCTACCGCGTAATCCGTGGGTGCACATCTTCGGTTTATGTCATAAGCACGATCGTCAGAGTCAAAGCCAAACTTCGTGTTCGTTACCTCGGAAAACGAGAGGATGAAAACTTTGTCCTTCGTATTTCTTCCTCCTTCGATTCTGGAGTAGGGATTATCCTTATTCTTTACTGACGTTTTCCTGATCATTTTTTTCTCGACAGAGTTAAAAGCTGCATTATAAAACTTCTTGTTCAGCCATTCACGTAGAGTGCATTCTGCCCATGTTGTGTCTACGTCCTCCGTGTTGTAGGGAACGCAGTCGAGAGCGTACTTGCTCATGACAAGAAGTCCGTCCTCTTTCTTGTCGAGGACAACCCACTCGATCGGATCTTTACCGTTAATGGGATAATCCTGCTCGTAAGAACCAAACTTGATGATGTCACCCTTCTCTGCTTTTGAGAAGTTGTAGGAGGTCTTGTAGCCTGTTTTCGAGGACTTGACGGTAACGGTCTTGGCCTTGCTGAAGTCGCCGCAACGCCAATAATATGGGTCATTAAAATCATCAGCATCAAAATCATCAGTATAGCATCTATACTTTACACCTCTGACCTTGACAGACACTTTCCCCTTTGTAAGGTTCTTCACAGTGACAGAGCGGACAGCGGTCCCGTCCTTTTCGACTTTCGCAGCAATGATGTAGTTTCCCGGGTTTTCATCGTTGTAATAATACGGATGATTCCCGTTTTCGTTTTTATAGCCCATATACCCGCAATCGGATGTCACCCAGACCTCATAAAATTCTACGTCACTTGTCTTCCCGATAGTGATCTCTGCATCGGTTCCGTTTACAAGTTTCACGCTGATCGTAGGTATGCCCGGCTTGCTACTAAAGTCGGCACTTGCCGATCCGGCAGGCAACAATCCGACTGTGACACAGATAAGTGCCAGGACTGCGACAACTCTTTGCAACAGGTTTTTCTTAAGCATTTTCAATCTCCTTTGCTCCGGTCAAATTATTATATTACTTGTAATTCAACTTATCATACTCTGTTCTTTTTGTCACTATAAAAAGTCACTTAACACAGTCCTCATTTAGCCTTCACAATTAGCCTTCTCACAGTTAACATTGGTGCCTGTCACCAATGTGGTCAAACCTCGTCTTCAAAGAAATCATCCATGCGTCTCACCCCGTCATCTTGTCACATAAGCGTTAATGCCTTATTCCTGTTCTTTTACCGATCTCTAGTATCGATCTAGAAGAGTTCATCAACCGCTACATCGAACTTGTATCTTTCTGCATTAATCCCATGTCTCTCACAGTACCCGCGGATCCATTCAGCTTCCTCTTTTGTACAATCTTTGTTGAACCGGTGATATGCCTGCATCAGTTCTCCGTCATATATTTCGATCGTGATGAAAGGCTTGTTGAAATCATCGGCCTTTCGCATAAAAAGGATCGTGGTATCGTTATTAATCATCGCCTCAACATATGTCAAAAGGCAGTTCTGCATATATATTGCCTCTCGACAGAAGTCATTGATGGTTTGAGGGTAGCGGACATAGTAGTCGTCTCTGCGTTCCATCCACGAATAATCCCTTCGCCGGTTGGCCCGCTTTACAGCTTTGTCATATTCCTCTCTTTTTATGAACAGATAGTATTCCAGCTGATGCAGGATATGCTTATGTTCAGGTGTTGTCATCTTCTTTATGTATTTTTCATAAATCGGATCGAGCGCACCAAAAATGCGACACTGCTCCTGAATCTGTCTATCTTGATTTTCCTTATACATATAATAATCAAAGACCGACATCGTCCACATTTTTGCCAAATCGGCTCTTCTGGCCTCAAACAATCTGCCCGTTTCTCCGATGGTCAGATCGCCTTTCATCAATGTATGCAGATACCGACATTGTGCATCATTGAGTTTTTCGCTGA
>JAEEIH010000133.1 GCA_016281275.1 Lachnospiraceae bacterium
AATCATGAAGCTGCGCGATCAGGGAGCCACGATCGTTTACACCTCCCACTACATGGAAGAGGTTGAGCAGATCTGCGACAGGATTCTCATCATGGACAAGGGCAGAGCCGTTGCAACAGGAACCGCGGAAGAGCTCAAGAACATGACCAAGAACCGCGAGACCATCACACTTGAGACCGATTCACTCGGCGAGGAAGACCTGAGGGTTCTCAGAGAGCTCCCTCACGCATATGACCTCAAGTACGAGAACGGCCTCCTTTCGATCTTCTACAGCGCAGGCCGCAACAACCTCGTCAGAGTTGTAAATTACCTTCAGGAAAAAGACATTTCGTTTACAAACGTTCATTCCAAGGTACCTACCTTGAATGATGTGTTCCTTGAGATCACCGGAAAGGAGTTGAGGGACTGATGTTGCACAGCCTTAAATACGCATTTATCACAACGGTCAAGAACAAGACTACATTTGTCTGGACTTTCATTTTCCCGATCGCTCTTTCAACGTTTATGTTCCTTGCTTTCGGAAACATATATAAAGATGAGCTGGTTATGAGCAGCATTTCCGTTGCAGTTGAAGAAGGTGACGAAGAAACCGAAAAATCCGTGCAGAGCTTCCTTGAGGGGGCAAAGCAGAGTAACGGTGATCCGTATTTTGAAGTTCAATTGTTAAGTAAGGAAAGAGCTAAGGAGGCTCTTGAAAACGGAGAGATTTCCGCGATTGTTACCACGGATAAATTGATCCCCGGCGTGGTTGTTAACGGGAACGACTTCAAGGAAGAGATCGTGATCACAGCCATGAACGAGTACTTAAAGTATCAACAGACGGTTGCCGGGATCATATTCGACTACACGAAGAACGAACTTGTTGATGAGAACGGCGTCCGCATTGCTCCCGAGGATCTGACTCCCGAGAAGATGTCAGAAGTTTCAGCCGCTATAGCTGCCGGGATGGAAGAGCTCAAAACGGATGAGCAGTTCTTTAATGAGACAAGTCTTGCGAAAGGCCCCCAGAACGTCTACAACAACTTCTTCTACGCAACATTTGCGATGGGTTGCCTGTTCGCTTGTCTCGGAGCGGTATATCTCACGGACAAGCTCATGCCCGGCAGGACATCGCTTTCGGGAAGACTCAATATCTGCGGAACATCGAAGATCAAGATGGTCATTTCCCAGATGTTTGTAAATCTCATGGTAGTGTTTGTGGCACAAATGCTTGCATACTTCTACATGCGGATGATCGGAATCGAACTCACGGATGACGTTCTTGCTGTAGCGGACATCCTGCTTGCCGGAGCAACTTTCGGAATCTCGCTCGGAATCCTGATCGGTGCGATCCCCCGACTCGGCGAAGGTGCCAAGGTCGGTATCGGCGTCGGTGTGACGATGCTCATCTCCTTCCTGGCTGACCTTTGTACGACAGGAATCAAAGACGCGATCGAGCGAAACGTGCCCATCATAAACAGGATATCTCCCGCAGCGCTGATCTCGGATTCGTTTATGACCATATACGTTTATGATGATTATGGCAGATACTTCAGAAACCTCTTCACGCTGGTCGGAATGGCAGCGGTTATCACAGCGATCGCCATATTCATTCTTTCGAGAAGCCGTGCGAACAAGATGATGCTGAAGAGCTGACGGAAAGATAAAAATGGCCGGTCGTCATAAGCGTCCGGAGAGAAAACGGAGCGAAATCCGCTCCCGAAGAAGAGAGAAATATAACAACAGCGTTATGATGATAACGCATAAAAGGAGCTGTCTGTATGAAAATATTCAAGGCATTCTTCATGGTAATGAGAAAATATACATACAACTTCAGTATGTATCTGGGAATATTCTGCGGGGTCCTGTTCGGAGGAGTTCTCCCCAATGTCGATCAGAACACAGCGCAGAAATATGTAAGCCCGACGGTTGAGTACGCGATCCTCGATCTTGACGATTCGGAGCTTTCAAGGGGACTTTCGGAATATCTTGAGAAGACCCATGAGAAGAAAGAGGTCCGGTCGTTCGACGAGGAGCTTATAAGAGACGATCTTTACTGCAGATATATCGGCGCAGCGATCGTGCTTGAAAAAGGCTTCCAGGAAGGATTTGAGAAGGGCGAGTCTGCCGAATATATCAAGTTTTACGACATCCCCGACAACACATATGCGGTAGTATTTTCAGGCTGTGTTCAGGAATACTTAAAGCAAGTGAAAATCGGCACGCGTGGAGGGCTTACTGTAGGTGAGTCTGTAGCGAAAGCAGGAGAACAGCTCGGAAACAAGATCGAAGTAACTTACCCGGAAGACGGGGCGTCGGGAGCAAGAGACAAGACTTATTACTTCTTCCTTTATCTGCCCTGGATACTCACGCTTATGATGGTAGTCGCCCTGACGCCCGTGCTCGCGCGTCTCAACGAAGAAAGGATCAGGAAGCGTGTTAATGCATCACCCTACAAGTTCAGCAGGATGAATACCGAGATCTATCTGGCAATGTTCATTGTCGGATTCGGAGTCTGTGTGGTATTGTTCGCGATCGCATTGATGACCGGCACGGTCAACAGCAATGTCGGACTTTATGTCATCAACATGTTTGTGATGATGCTTGTGGCACTTTCAATCACCTTCCTTGTCAGCAAGTTCGTGAAGAATGACATGATCATCTCGCTTATCGGAAATGTGCTCGGACTCGGAATGTCCTTCCTGTGCGGCGTGTTCGTTCCCCAGAGTGTGATGAGCCCCACCATCCTCAAGGTGGCACACATCCTCCCGGCTTACTGGTACGTCAAGGCAAACGACGCGATCAACGCCTATAAGCCCGGAAACCTCTCGTCCGTACTCGGCCCCATCGGAGTGGAGCTGCTGTTCGCGGTAACACTCTTCGGCGCAGGGCTGTACGCAGCGAAGGTGAGGAGAGTTAAGAATTAAAAAACAGGTGGTCCCATGGGGACCACCTGTTTTTTAATTCCCCTGCCGTCCGAAAACGAACAACAGTCTCTTCACATAATCGGCAAGACCTTCGGAGTATTGGTCCTTTACCATCCTCCACTTAAAGTTGTTGCCGAGGGTTGAAGGCGTATTGATACGGCCCTCGCTTCCGACGAGCAGGAAATCTTGTGCGGGGATGATCGCGAGTTTTGCGATGCTCGAAAATGCTGCGCGGATGAAATCCCAGGTCTTGTTCTCTTCGGAGTCGTTCCAGCTTCCGAAGTAATCCTCGACCATCTTTCTGTCCCACTCGTTCAGGTTGTGGATGAAACCACGTGTTGTGTCGTTGTCATGTGTTCCGGTATAAACAACGCAGTTGGTGTCGGTGAAGAACTGAGGCAGGTAGCAGCTGTTGGCATCGGCATTATAAGCGAACTGAAGCACCTTCATTCCGGGGAAGCCCGATTCCTTGAGGAGCTCGCGTACCGAATCCGTGATGACACC
>JAEEIH010000134.1 GCA_016281275.1 Lachnospiraceae bacterium
AGACGACGCTCCTTCGCTGTCTGTGCGGATTCCTCAAGTGGGATAGCGGAACCGCAACTATAGACGGTACGGACATAGGTTCCCAGAGCAGCGAGAAGCTCTTCAAAGTGCTTTCGTATGTTCCGCAGAAGAGAGTCCTGCCGCCCGATATAAGCGTTTACGACATGATACTTCTGGGCAGAGCCGGCAATATCTCAGTCTTTTCGCTTCCCGGAAAGACCGATAAAGAAGCTGCGGAAAAAGTCATTGAGAAAATGGGACTCACGGGCATCGCAAACAAAAGCTGCATGGCCCTTAGCGGCGGTCAGTATCAGATGGTGCTCATTGCCCGTGCGATAGTAAACGATCCAAAAGTAATGATCCTCGACGAGCCCGAAGCTAACCTTGATTATCAGAATCAACTGCTCGTTCTTGAAACGATTGACAGGCTTTCAAAAGACGGGATAACATGCATTTTTAACACTCATTTTCCCGGCAATGCCGTACGCTGGGCCGATAAGGCGTTAATGATCGCGATGGACGGATCATATGTCTATGACGACATCAAAAACGTTATTACGGAAGAAAATATGAGAAGGTTTTACGGGGTAGATGCTGTTATCGGTACAATCAACGGGCCGTCCGGTGTATATACGGACATAATTCCCGTGAAAAGAAGTGAAATCATATAGCATTATTTCTAATATTGTATTGCGTTATATATTTATAAACGTACAGCAGCTTTTGATCAAAAAGATATAACAGAAAAACAACATATAAAGAAAACGAATAAGGAAGGTCAGGAATGAAAAAAATAGCTATCTACGGTAAAGGCGGAATAGGTAAGTCGACCACGGTTGCCAACATGGCTGCCGCACTTGCTTTGTGCGGCAAGAAAGTCATGCAGATCGGATGCGACCCTAAAGCAGACTCAACATCGCTCCTTCGAGGCGGGGCTATAGAAGGTACTATCCTCGACCTTTCACGAGAGAAAGGAAACAACATTACCCTGAGTGAAATGGTGACGGAAGGATTTGCGGGTACGCTGTGTGTGGAAGCCGGAGGCCCCAAGCCAGGAACAGGATGCGCCGGACGCGGGATAATTATCGCTTTCGACAAGCTTGCCGAGAAAGGTGCTTATGATGTCTATAAGCCTGATGTTGTTTTCTATGATGTCCTTGGGGACGTTGTCTGCGGAGGCTTTACGATGCCGATGAGAGGCGGTTACGCCGATTCGGTATATGTGATAACCTCAGGTGAAAACATGGCCATTCATGCCGCAGCAAACATTGCCATGGCTGTTGAAAGCTTTCACGGTCGCGGATACGCAAAGCTCGGTGGGATAATCCTCAACAAACGTGATGTAGAAAGAGAACTTGAAAAGGTTGAGGAACTTGCCGGAGATTTCAATACAAAGATCACAGGTATCATAGAGCACAGCCCGCTGATCGCAAAAGCAGCAGAGCAGGGAAAAACAGTTGCCGAAGCTTTCCCTGACAGTCCCGAAGCGCTTGCGTATAAGAGTCTGGCGCGGAAAATCCTAGAAGAAGCATAAGTTACTTAAATGCGGATCCGTATGAAATTAACAAAATATAGCAATAAACATATATTGCAAAAAGCATGGATAATCAACGGAAAAGATAAACTGATCAAAGAACTTACAGAGGTTGAAAAATGCTGAAACAAACAGGACTTGAATACAGTGTTCCCGCACGAGGCGGCTGGACGATAGTACATGTCGGAATGCTTGTACCCGAAGCTCATGAGATATTTGTCTGTGCTGCAGGGTGTCTGCGTGGCGTAGTTCTGTCCGCGGCCGAGATGAACCTGACAGACAGGTTTTCGACAGTTGCGATAGAAGAGCACAATGTTACCGACGGAGATATGGAAGAGCTTCTTGTTGAGGGCGTTACGGATATCCTGAACAGGTTAAAGAAGAGACCGCCCTGCGTGCTCATATACACGAGCTGTATACATCATTTCATGGGTACCGATCTTGATGACTGCTTCAGAGCTTTAAGCGAGCGTTTCCCCGAAGTAGATTTTGTGGACTGCTATATGACGCCCACGATGCGTAAGAGCACCTTAAATCCGGATAAGATGATGCGAAAGCGTCTTTACGCTGCCATAAAGCCGCTTAAAACAGACGACAGAGATGTACTGCTTTGCGGTAATTGCTTTGCTGTATCAGAAACAAGCGAGATCAAAACGCTTATAAAAAAAGCCGGAAAGAGGCTTCTCGAACTGCCGTCTGTAGATAACTACAGTGATTATAAAAAGCTCGGAACTGCGGGACTGATAATATCAAACCTTTCCGTAGCAAAAGACGCAGCTGATGAACTTGCGGAAAAACTCGGAGTAAAAAGCCTTCAGATTCCTTTTTCTTTCGGTTACGAAGAGATCAGGGATAATCTTGAAAAACTTGCCAAAGAGATCGGAACAACCTACGACACTTTCGAGGCTGATAAGGCCCGTGCGGACGAGGCTCTACGTAAAGCACACGATGTGATAGGCAACTGTGAAATTGCGGTGGACGGTATGATCACAACACGCCCTTATTCACTCGCAAGACTTCTCGCTGAACACGGCTTCAACGTATCGGCTGTCTTTTCGGATTCGGTCGGAGGCGAAGACACCGATTACGAATGGCTTAAATCTAATATCCCGGGAATACGTTTTGAAAAATGCGTCAGTCCCGAGATGAGAACATTCAGTTATAAAGCAAAAATTTCAGGTGATTCTGACGGAACATGCGAAACAAAAATCGTATATGATGCAAACAACAAATCAACTGCAAAAGTACTGGCTCTCGGACAGAAGGCGGCGTACTTTACGCAGACCGGGTATTTCGTCGATATGGTCGAGAACGGTCCTCTTTACGGATTTGACGGGATCGTAGAACTATCGAGGATGATGACGGACGCGTTTATTAACGTTAAAGACCTCAAAAAGACACTTGATATCAAAGGATGGGGGTGCGAGAGCTGTATATGAATCAGGCAAGAAAAGTACTTTCCACATATTCATCGGATACATTCGGTGTGATCAGTGCGCTTTACGGACTCGGCGGACTGCTTGTCATGCATGATGCATCGGGATGTAACTCGACATTCACTACGCATGACGAACCCCGCTGGTACGGAGACGACGGACTTGTGTTCGTTTCTGCTGTTACCGAGGAAGAAGCGGTTATGGGCAC
>JAEEIH010000135.1 GCA_016281275.1 Lachnospiraceae bacterium
CGAGTATCTCATTATTGCACTCATTCACCTTATTGTTTCGGAAATAATCCATTGTATCGTCAGTGAATTCGTTATATGTGACATCGTAGTTACTTCCGCCGGTGATATTCGGACGGGATTTAATCAGGCTGTTCTTCCACGGGCAAGCGCTGATCACCGTGTCAAAGCCCGAAAAATAATTGCCTGTTATTATCGGTTTTACAGCACCGTTCACATAAATGCCGATACTCTTCGGCATCGTAACCTTTCCGTCTTCGGAGATAACAACCGCTTTCTCCAGAAATTTGGCTGTTTCTTCAAAACTGTTGTCCATAACAACACAATTCTTCCAGTTCATAAGTCTGACACCGTAGGTCGTGATGTTAAAAAAGCTGTTTCGAAGCACATTTATTCCGGTATGATACTTCATTTCCGGGGTTTCTTCCTCATTCTCGGGTTCAGTCTGGCTGTAGCGATGCGTTCCGACGGCCACCTCAAGGTCTTTAAAAACATTGTCCGTGATATAGATGTTCTTGTTCGGCGTTTTGTCGTAGCTCGTCCACCCTTGCGAGAAACCTCCCGTATTTCGATCCGGGGTATCGATGTTTATTGCCTCCTTATGACCGCTCGAGGTTGCCGTATATCCCGTAAAGCAATTATACGAAACATTCACGTTATTCGAAGCGTCAAGCTCAATGAAATGCAGACCGTTGAGGTTTTTAAAAAGCAAACCCGTGATCGTAACATTTTTGTTATGGCAGAGGGTAATCCCGTTCGACGCGATACCTCCCATGTCGATTCCGCTTTGACCTTCGCCTATGAAATTGATGTCATGCTCGCCTCCGTACCCCTTAAAAGGCTTCGTTGTGTGTGTCGACGCAACACACTGAAAAAGAGAGCCGGTTGCCGTCAGCGCCTTTGTCTTTGTATTGTCGATCTTTCTTATGACGGCGCCGTCTTCAAAGAGTATTGTTGTATCGGACGGAACACAAAGAGTTGCGATCACATCGTAGTACCCCTTCTTGAGCACCAGCACACCGCCGCCTACGGTTTCGAGTCTTTCCAGATACGATCTCAGAAGGAAATATCCGGCGGTATATTTATTATACTCCCTGCGTTCCTTATATCTGCCGCTATACGGCTCCGAATCGGGATAAACGATAAACAGCGTCCCCTTGCCGTCGTATATCCTCACTTTAAGCTTTTTGACTTTCCCCAGCGATTCGACCTCGATGGTTATATATCCGGGAGCCTTCGCATGCAGAACACAGGATTGTCCGTCGATTGCCTCAAGGCTCGCATACTGCGACCCTTTAAGCCGGAAGGTCGCGGGCTCTTCATAACCGTAGCGTTTGATCGAATAAATCGTATCGGTTCCGACGAGAACGCCTTCCGGGAATTCATCGAGGATATAATACGGATCCTTTACAGTCACTGTCATTGTGCAGATTCTGTTTTCTTTTCCCGTAGAGACCGTGGCCGTTATGGTAACCTGACCTGCCGCTACCGCTGTCACTATCCCGTCGGCATCTATTTTGGCGATTTTCTTATTACTGCTTTTATATTTTATAACAGCCTCATCGTCCACATTCTTGAGACAGCTGTAGTACGGTTCATAACCGACATAGACTGTCACCTTCTTGTCAACGAATGAAGGTGACGACTGTTCTATAACTTCATCGGCTCTTGTCAATTCCGATGATCTAAAAGTCGTGATCGCGCATGCGGCAAATAAGAAGATGAAAATTATATATGTTTTTGTTATTCCGATTTTATTCATATCTTTTTCCGTTCTGTAGTTTAATGAGTTTCAGGCTCATTCCGTCAGTTGTCTCTCCGATACGCATATCTGCTACCGTCTTCGACAAAAGACGGGTTTTATTATACTTCGAATCTCAAATGTCGTCAAAGTTGTCTCTTACTCCGCCCTTAAGCGCAAAATCCGTCTCGCATTCCGCCCTTTAACGGCACGGTCGCTCTCACTCTGCCGGCGCCAAGCCGCCTTTTGTTCATCGATTATTGACACAAGCGCCTCTTACAGATAGAATTACATTTATTCAGAGGAAGAGGGAACGCGCGCAAAACTCAGCTGTATTTCTGAGGAAATGCACTCCCGGAGCATTAATGCTTTTTCAAATCACATCATCTAAAAGAAGGACACATCATGCACATCACACTCACAGGAAATCTTGGAAGCGGCAAGTCAACCATAAGCAAAATCTTCTCCGAGCAAGGCTACGAGATTTATTCCACCGGAAAAATCCAGCGTACGCTCGCGGCAGAAAGAGGGCTTACGGTTCTCGAGATGAACAAACTCATGGAGACTGACCACTCCTTTGACAACATAATAGACGAAACAACGACCCGACTCTCAAAAGAACACAAAGAGGATCTTTTCTTTGATTCGAGACTCGCATGGCATTTCGCCGTGAATTCTTTCAAGATCTTCCTTTCGGTTGACATAAACGAAGCCGCAAGACGCGTGTACGGCGACGACAAGCGCGGAGATGTTGAGAAATATAAGTCGGTCGACGAAGCAAAGGCCAACCTCATCGCAAGAGCCGAAGCCGAAGATTCAAGATACAAGGAGCTTTACGGCATCAATTATTTTGATATGAGCAATTACAACCTTGTTCTCGATTCAACCTTTGCATCGCCCGAAATACTGTCCGGCATAATCGCAAAAGAAAAAGCATCCTATGAAAAGAAGGTCGCTATAGGAATTGATCCCGCCGACATCCCTTCAAGGATCCTCATTTCACCCGCCAGACTCCTCGATTCGAAGCACGATTCCACACGTAGGGACGATGACGATATTTTTGAAACCGACGATGTGATCGTCAAAAGGGAAGGAAGCTCCCTCGTCCTTGTCCGCGGCTCCGATACGGTCTGGAAAGCCATGAATTCCGGATACGAGTTCATTACCGTTCGTCAGGGCTGATCCTTATCCCACACACTGTGATTGATGCGGACCGTCGTTTCATCACTCCACCTTTTGTATTTTTCCGCAAAATATACCCTCTGGCGTTCCTCGATGATCCTGATTCTTGCTGCGTTTGTGGCGGCTTCATTCTCCGCTTCGACACAGTCGAGGATAAAAAACGCATCCGGTGTATCAAAAAGACCGTTGATCTCTCCCGTCTTCATCGAAAAAGCGATATTTGCTATCTTTTCGGACAGTTTATCTACGAGAGTAGAATAATCTGCCGTAACGGTTATGGGTATAAATGTTTCATCCGTAACCTGACTCAGTTCTGTTATCTCAGGATCCGCCTTGACCCTGTCAAGGTATTCCTGAGCTTGTTTTCCGCGTTCTTCAATTTCCTGTTCATTGTACATGATCACCTCGTCGTTTTCCTCATGATATTTGAGGACGGTGATGTATTCAAGGATCATGTTTCTGACCTGTTTCTCGGTTGTCGAGGTATCCACATTGAGCGTCAGGTACTCATAAACCTTAAGCGCAAGCTTGTTGTCCGCATACACCTTGCGGACATCTTCTTCTTTTATATTGTATTTCGAGATCATTTCAGGCGTGAGTTTGTCCATATAATCTGCCGTCAGAAGATTGATGTCCATATTGTCTTCTTCAGACAGAACAAGTCCGAGGTCCTCCGCCTGAGAACAAACTATCTCCGTATATTCAATCTGCTTGCGCACATCATCCTTAATCGAGCTTCTCATGGTCGTACCTCTCGCGTCAACCACGTAATCCCAGACAGAACTGCCGTAAAGCCTTTCTGTCTCGTCATACTGCGGCAAAGCATAAAGGTACCATGTCGCGAGATTCACCACTCTGTCACCCACGATGAACACGGTATCCTCTTCAAAAGGAATCTCTTTGGGGAGGTCTTCTTCTACTCCCGAGCAGCCTGTAAGGGCAAGCACAAGAAGAAGCAGTAAAGCCGTTATCCTTTTTTTCATTGCTGCGCCTCCGTGTCAAGCATGATCTCCTTCATTACGGGGAGCAATTCCAGCAATTCCCCCGCTATTCCACCAACTCGTTTCGCGGCAACTGCACCCGTACCGACCGCGCTCTTTTCTTTTGCTCCCCCATTCAGGTGTACGACCTTTCCCTTGACGGATGCGTTCACAGCGTTCACCTTTGCGCCGCCGGCGGGATTATATTCGAGATAAGGCACCTTGCCACCCATTCTGAGCGTAAGCTTGCTCCTGAACCTTTCGATAAGCTGTGGGAAGCATTCTCCCTTCAGCTTCGCTCTCGGATAAAAATCGATCCTCACAACGCCCTTTTTCTGAGCGATCGATGTGATATAAAGCTCATGCGCCATATTCTTTAAAAGCGCTATGTTAAGAAGATTTCGCACCGGAGCGGGCGGATCTCCGTAGCGGTCCGTGAGCTCATCCTCCATATCGGAGCGATCGCCCTCGTTCGCGACCAGCGCTATCTTCTTATATGCTTCAAGCTTCTGGATCTCGTTCCTGATGTACGTCGACGGTATAAAAGCGTCTATCTCGATGTCAACCGATGTGTCGAAAATATCCGCTTCGATTTCTTCTCCGGTCTTTAATTGTTTCACCGCCTCAGACAAAAGCTTGCAATAAAGGTCATAGCCGACCGATTCCATGTGTCCGCTCTGCTCCGCGCCGAGAAGATTTCCCGCCCCGCGGATCTCAAGATCCTTCATGGCGATCCTGAAACCCGACCCAAGATCCGTAAATTCCCTGATCGCCGCGAGTCTCTTTTCGGAAACTTCACTGAGCTGTTTGTTAAGCCTGTACATTATAAACGCATATGCAGTCCTTGCGCTTCTTCCCACACGCCCCCTGAGCTGATAAAGCTGCGAAAGGCCCAGCCTGTCGGCATCATCTATTATCATGGTATTGACGTTTGATATATCCAGTCCCGTCTCGATGATGGTTGTAGAAACAAGGACATCAATCTCTCCGCTCACAAAGGAGAACATGATTCTCTCAAGCTCGCGCTCGCTCATCTGACCGTGAGCGCTGACAACAACAGCCTCGGGAACAAGCTTCTGAATGTTTCTTGTAATGTCGTCTATCCCTTTTACGCGGTTAAAAACATAATAAACCTGCCCGCCACGGGAAAGCTCCCTGCGGATCGCTTCTCTGATGACCTCATCATTGTGCTCAAGCACGAAGGTCTGTATCGGAAGTCTGTCGACGGGTGCCTCCTCGAGGATGCTCATATCCCTGATCCCAACGAGCGACATGTGAAGCGTTCTCGGGATGGGCGTGGCTGTCAATGTAAGAACATCGACCTCAGACTTGAGCTGCTTTATCTTCTCCTTGTGCGTGACGCCGAAACGCTGCTCCTCATCCACGACGAGGAGCCCGAGATCCTTGTAAACAACATCCTTCGAAAGAAGCCTGTGTGTTCCGATGATTATGTCCACCTGCCCTGCAGCCAGCTTTTCGATTATTTTCTTCTGCTGCTGCGGCGTTCTGAAACGGCTGAGCATTTCGACAACCACTCCGTTCTCAGCCATACGTTCGGAAAATGTGGTGTAATGCTGCTGCGCGAGGATGGTCGTGGGCACAAGCACAGCCACCTGCTTTCCGTCCTGAACAGCCTTGAAAGCCGCCCGGATCGCTATCTCCGTTTTTCCGAAGCCGACATCGCCGCATATAAGCCTGTCCATAACACGACGGCTTTCCATATCATGCTTCGTTTCCTCGATGGCCTTCAGCTGGTCGCTCGTTTCCTCATAGGGGAATTGTTCCTCGAATTCCTTCTGCCAAACGGAATCCTCCGAGAAAGCAAAACCCTTCTTTGCTGTTCTTTCCGCATAAAGCTTTATGAGATCCTGCGCGATTTCAGCAACTGCTGTACGGACTCTGGCTCGGGTATTTTTCCATTCGACTCCGTCAAGCCTGTTGAGCTTCGGCGTATGACCTTCGGGTCCCGTGTATTTCTGCACTTTGTCCATTGCGGAGGCAAGCACATAAAGAGTTCCGCCTCCTGCATACTCAATCTTTATATAGTCCTTTTCGACATGATCGACTTCTATTTTCTCAATACCCCGGTAAATACCCACACCGTAGCTTTCATGAACAACATAGTCGCCCCCCGCGAGTCTTGAAATGTCCGGTATCTTTGCTCCGGAATAATTCTTATGTACTCTCTTCTGACGAACATGCCCGAATATGTCGGTCTGGGTTATTACCGCGAATCCCGCAAGCGGATATTCAAAGCCCTTTGAGGCTCTGCCCGCCGCTACCATTATCTCACCCTTTGCAATCGTTCTTTTCGGATCCTTTGTACAAAACGCTACAAGCTCCCTTTGGCGAAGGTCGCTCGCCAGCCTTTCCGCGCGCGATCCCGATGTTGACAGTAAAAGAACCCTATGGCCTTTCTTTTTCTTGTCTGTAAGGTCTTTGACAAGCATTTCAAAATCGCCGTTATAAGAGCTGACGCTTCTGCCGGCAATATCCACTCTGAATGCGTCGGGCAGCTCCTCGCATGTATTGTCAAGAGCGCTCAGTTCAACGACCCTCATACCCGAAAGCACGGAAATGACCTTATCGGCGTCAAACACCGTATTCTTCTGCCCTTTGAGGATATAGCCGTTTTCATAACGGTTTTGCATACTCATCTCAAATTCGCTATAGGCATCCCTTAGTGCCTCGATGCAGCGGAGCGGCTCGTCGATGTAGATCTCATCGCTTTTACCCATGAAATAATCAAGAACCGAAACGCTGTCGTCGAAGAAATAATTAATATATCCGTCAATAGCCACCTTTGCGCGGACATTTGAGATATCTTCTATAAACTCCGATACGGCGGTCTTCAGTCGTGACGCCTCATGCGTCTTAAATTCCTTCATCAGAGTCGATGTTCTTTCTTTTTCCTCTTCACGGATCATCTTGCAGGCGCGGTCGATTCTTTCCTGCGAAAGAACGTATTCGCATGCGGGAAAGATATCAAAGCCGTCAATATTCTCAACCGAGCGCTGGCTCGCGGCGTCATAGATTCTTATGGAATCTATCTCATCGTCAAAAAGCTCTATTCTGTACGGTGCCTCGCAGGCAAGCGGATATATGTCGATAATTCCGCCCCGAACGGAAAAGCTACCGGGTTCGGAGCACTCGATCTCCTTTTCGTACCCCATATCCACAAGATCGGTCGCAAGCTTGTTTACATCGATCCTTGAGTCCATGTCAATGTGGATCGTCTTTGACTTCACCGCCTTCAGGGGCAACAGCTTGTCCATACAAGCCGTAATACACATGATGACCGTCACGGGTGCGCCCGAAACAATCTTTTCGATGCAGCGCAGTCTGTCCCTCATAAGCGCATTACCGCGGATATCGGAGCTGTAAAATATCATGTCCTTTGCAGGATAAAAAAGCACATTATTGTCATAGAGCGAAAGGTCGCCCTCAAGCTGACGGGCCGCATTGTCGTCTCTCGTGAGTACCAGCTTTGCGCCCTTTCCCGTTCCCAAAGCACTGATAAGGTTTGCCTTTAAGGAGTCGGTACAGCCGGTGATACGAAGTGGGAAACGTCCCTCCTTTACCGCATCACGGGCAGCGATAAATCTGTCATATTCAGTTAACGGTTCCGTATATGCTTTCACTTTTTTTCTCCCGACTTTTTGTTGTACAGATTCATTGCCTTTTCCATGCCGTCACGTAAGATGCAGATTGCGGCATCGGCAGCCGCCTCAACAGACTTGTTTACCGCCTCGAAATCTTTCGGATCAAAACGTCCGAGCACATGGTCGACAAGATCCGTGCCTTCGGGCTTGTCTCCGACCCCGATCCTGATACGGTCAAATTCCTGCGTTCCCGTGAGCGCGATTATATTTTTGATCCCGTTGTGTCCTCCGGCGCTCCCCTTCGGACGAACCCTTATCATGCCGGGTTCAAGACTGATGTCGTCATAAATTACGATGATGTCATCCGTTGTAACCATGCATTTCTTAAGCCACGCAGCGACACATTCACCGCTGTTGTTCATGTACGTGAGCGGCTTTACAAGAATAACCTTTTCGCCTTCGATAAATCCTTGCGCGTACATTCCTTTGCACTTCTCATGATCAAAGCTGACGTTCATGCGCTTCGCGAGTTCATTGACGGCTTCATATCCCATGTTGTGACGTGTGTGGTTATATTTGTCTCCGAAATTTCCAAGTCCGAATATAAGCTTCATTATTGTGTCCTTTTCCTTTTGCGTGGGTTTTATACCCACGTTTTCTCCCTGTCTGTCCTTATAATGACAAGTTCTTCCCGCTCCGGGATTCAGCCGGCTTGTCTCTGTGCGCACTCCTGTGCGGTATATGTGTATCTGTACACATGCCCGTCCTTAAGTTCCTCTCCGCGAGCATCGTACAGCTCTGAAACCGTCACCAGCCTGTAGCCCTCTTCGATGAGCCACGGCACCAGCTCTTTCACGGCTTCAACAGTGGAGGCGTATATATCATGCATCAGCACGACCCTTCCGTCCATGACATTCTTCTTTACTTCTTTTACCGTTGAAGCAGCATCTTTTGTCTTCCAGTCTCTCGAATCGACCGACCAGTTTATCATCGGTCTTTTTACAATCGATTTTACGGTATCGTTTGTGAGTCCGTACGGCGGTCTCAGTAAAAGCTCTCCTTCCGCTCCCGCATCATTTAACAGCTTTTCATTGTCATAGACCTCCGACTCTACCGACCTGCGCGATATATCCGACAGATCCTTGTGATTCGATGTATGATTTCCTACCTCGCAGCCCGCGTCAAGCACCATCTTCACTCTTTCCGGATGCTTTTCTATGTTGTAACCGACCATAAAAAAGGTCGCGCTCGAATCATATTCGGTCAGAACTTCAAGTATTTTCGCGGTGTACATGCTCGGACCGTCGTCAAAAGTGAGCGCCACAAGCTTCTGAGACGGATCGATCGGATTATTGTTTTTCCCTTTCGATGCCGTTTCATTTATTCCGATTTCTTCATCGTCGAAATCATCGTCACTTTCTCCACGGTCTTCCGTTTCTTGTTCGGCCCTCAGGAGCTCATGATCGACCGCAAGCATCTCCTTGTATTCCTTCGGCAGAGCATCGAGAGTTTCTTCTATATCGGAACGCACTTCGTCAATACGCGATCCGCGGGTACGCAAAGAAATCACCGCAACGACCGAGGCCGCTGCCGCGATTCCGATACTTATGAAGGTTAAAATCTTCTTCGTCTCCGTTGTACTCCTCTCCTCTGAAACGAATTTTATCTGCCGTTCTCCTGTAAAATTCGAGCCTCCCTTCGAAAGGGAGGCCCGTATTTCAGATCAGATATCTCTCATTCTTTTCGACGACCACCTTTATCCTGCCTTCTTCACCGATATAACTTACATTCGGTCTTATCGTATCCCTGCTCTCCACTATGCAGTTCTCAAGATATGTATTGTCACCTATATGCACGTCGTTGAGAATAATACTGTTCTTGATGGTACAGTTGTTCCCAACATATACCTGTTTAAAGATCACCGAATTCTCAACGTTACCGTTTATGATACTTCCGCTTGATATAAGGCTGTTTTTGACGGTCGCGCCCGCATTGTATTTAGCGGGAGGAAGGTCGTCTATCTTGGAATATACATCAGGATACTGCCTGAAGAAATAATCTCTTACATTGCGATCGAGGAAATCCATGTTTGTCTGATAATAATCCTCGACGGACGCGATGTTGCGCCAATATTCGGTATGCTCATATACATAAATTTTCTTAAGCTCTTTGTACCTGATGATGATATCCCTGACAAATTCGTACCGCTCTTCTTCCTGTGCCTTCTCGATCATCTCAATAAGCTGTCGTCTTCTGATAACATAGATTCCGGTTGAAATGAGCGGTTCTGCTTCCTTACAGAAGAAAGGTTTCTCATCAAAAGATGTGATCCTCATGTCCTCATCGGTCTCGATAACTCCGTAACGACTGATGTCTGTTCCCGGAGTGGCTCTCGAGCAAACTACCGTAATATCCGCTTTCTTCGCAACATGATATTCCAAAACCTTGTTAAAGTCAAGTTTGTAGATTCCGTCACCTGAGCAGATGACAACATACGGCTCATGTGAAGTTTTGAGGAAATTGAGATTCTGATATATCGAATCCGCGGTACCTCTGTACCAGAACGAATTGTCCGGCGTGATGGTCGGTGTGAACACGAAAAGTCCGCCCTGTTTACGTCCGAAATCCCACCACTTCGAAGAACTCAGGTGCTCGTTTAAGGACCTCGAATTATACTGAGTAAGCACCGCTACCTTTCCGATGTGGGAATTCGAAAGGCTGCTGAGCGCAAAGTCGATTGCTCTGTAACTCCCGGCTATAGGCATGGCCGCGATGGCACGCTTACTGGAAAGCTCCCTCATCCTGTTATTGTTTCCGCCGGCTAAAACTATTCCTATCGCACGCATATTTTTTCTCCTCTTTGGGTTCCTTGCCTGTTTGTCAGGCTGTATTATGCAAGTCTCTCGTCAACCCGGATAAGGCTTTCTCCGCTGTCAAGCCAGTTGCCGCCTTCATAGTCGGACGGTGTCGTAACGCCGGAGATCACCGTGTTCTTACCTATCCTTACACCGTCGGGAATGACGGTTCCTTCACCGAGAGTAACAAGTCCGTTGCAATAAATGTTCGGGTGCTGCTTGTTCTCTTTCTGCTCACCGACGCCGAGCTCACAGTCGTTGCCTATTATGCAGTTCTCCGCAATGATCGTCTTGTATAGCTTTGAGCCGCGCCCTATCTGGCTTCCCTTCATGATGATGGAGTCCGCGACAACGCATCCTTCCTCGATCACAACTCCCGAACCGATGACACTGTTATAAACCTCACCGTAAACTTCGGTTCCTTCACCTATGATACTGCGGCTGACTGTTGCGTTCCCTGCAATATACTGCGGCGGAATTACGTCGCTCTTGGTATAGATCTTCCAGAATTCCTCATAAAGATTGAAATCGGGAACGAGGTCGATAAGCTCCATGTTTGATTCCCAGTAAGACGTAAGTGTTCCGACATCCTTCCAGTAGCCGTTATATTCGAACGCGAAGATCCTCGCGCCGTTCTCATGGCAATACGGGATGATGTGCTTACCAAAATCACACCCCGGCTGATCGGAGAGTTTAACAAGTGCTTCTTTAAGAACCTTCCACGAGAAGATGTAGATACCCATCGAAGCAAGATTGCTTCTGGGTTTTGCGGGTTTCTCCTCAAATTCAAGAACCTTTTTGCTCTCGTCTGTAATCACGAGTCCAAAACGTGAAGCCTCTTCCCACGAAACGGGATATGTGGCAATCGTGATATCGGCATTGTTGCTCTTATGGAATTCGAGAAGAATCTCATAATCCATCTTGTATATATGGTCACCGCCAAGGATGAGAACATATTCGGGATTATAATATTCCATGTATTTAAGATTCTGGTAAATCGCATTGGCCGTGCCTGTGTACCATTCGGCATTATCCGACTTCTCATAGGGCGGGAGAATGCTCACACCGCCGATATTTCGGTCAAGATCCCACGGAATACCGATACCGATATGCGTGTTGAGACGAAGCGGTTGGTACTGGGTAAGGACGCCGACCGTGTCGATGCCGGAATTAATGCAGTTACTGAGTGGGAAATCGATGATTCTGTACTTCCCGCCATAGCTGACTGCCGGTTTTGCCATGTCTGAAGTAAGGATGCCAAGCCTCGAACCCTGTCCACCGGCAAGAAGCATGGCGATCATTTCTTTTCGGATCATATGTTCATCCTCCGTACTTAATTTATTTCGATCACGCGGCGAAGGTCACCCCGACCCTCCCGAAGCACGCGTATTTTCCTGAATAATACAACGATCAACAGGTCGCGCGCCGTGTTTGACAGCAAGGCGCAATACGGCTTATTTCACATAAATACTACCACATTTCAAGCGAAATGTGAATACATTTTTTATTTTTATGTGTTGTTTTTGCATAATTTTTCCTTTGCGAATAAAAAAGTGTGAAGTCTTCGTTGTTTTCTGTACGAAAGACCATCCTGCCGTCACGTGTCCGTCTGTTGCCGGTTCCCGTAAATGCCGATAACTAGCCTGCCCGAGCAGGTCGAAGGCATATATTGTGGTTAAAACCTCCATAATAGTGGAGTCTTCACAAAATGTTGTACAACAGAAAACTTGCAGTATAGCATTTGCAGATATGAAAGTTATTTGACCGTTTCTGCGCAATATATGGGTAGGGCTGATACACAGTCATGTATTTGATAAGGAATCAGAAGCAGCCGGCATACCAAACTTCTTGGTTGTTATGGGATGGGTATTGCATTATAATAAGTAACTGATATCAAAGGGCGCAATACAATCCGCCGCTGAATGCCCGGACCGATGAAGAATGCGGTACCGCAAGTCTGATCCACAAATGATGTACTGCGGCGAACAGGCTCCCTTACCGAGAGGAGATAATTAATCATGAGGTATATAGATCTTAACAAACCGAAAAAGGTTTTCTTTACAGGCATCGGTGGAATCAGCATGAGCGGTTTTGCCCTTCTCCTCAAAAAAAAGGGCTTTCAGGTCAGCGGATCCGATCGTTCCGAATCCGATGTCACACGCGCTCTCGAAGAGACAGGTATTAAAGTCATTTACGGACAGCAGGCAGACAATATTGACGCCGGTATCGATGTTCTTGTCCACACCGCCGCTGTCAAACAGGATCATCCCGAGCTTGTTCGTGCCAAAGAGCTGGGCATTCCCGTCATCGACCGCGCTGCGCTCGTCGGCGATGTAATGCTTTCATATAAAGATAATTATGCCGTTGCGGGAACTCACGGCAAGACATCATCAACTTCGATGCTCTGCCTTGTCCTTCTCGAGGCGGGTCTCGACCCGACGCTCAATCTCGGCGGAATTCTCGATGAAATCGGCGGCAACATGCGCCTGGGCGACAGCGATACTTTCTGTATCGAGGCATGCGAATACACGGACAGTTTTCTTAAGTTCCATCCCACGCGTGCCATCATAACAAACATCGAGCCCGAACACCTTGATTATTTCGGTGACTTCGAGAACGAGAAGCGCTCCTTCTCGAAATTTGCCGGACTGATTCCCTCAGACGGATTACTCGCAGTCGGATTCGGGATCAAAGACCGCGGCGACATATTTAAAGGTACATCCTGCCGGGTCATAACCTTTGCGGGAGAAGTCCCGAACATCACTCCTCTTCCCGATTATTATGCCAAAAATGTTCGCTTTGACGCATCCGGTTGCGGCAGCTATACCTTGTCAAAAGGGACCTCTTCCATAGGTGAGATCGAGCTTTTTGTTCCCGGTGCGCACAACGTGACCAATTCGGTCGGCGTCGCAACGCTCGCTCTCGAGAGCGGGATTCCTTTCGAAGCGGTAAAGAAAGGACTTGCCCGCTATAAAGGAACTCACAGACGGTTTGAAAAGAAGGGCGAGATCGGCGGAGTAACGATCATCGACGACTACGCCCATCATCCCACGGAGATGGAGGCAACGATAAAAACTGCCAGAAGCCTCTCTCCCAAAAGACTGATCGTCATTTTCCAGTGTCATACCTATTCAAGAACCGCGCAATTCAAGGAAGAAATCTGCAAAGCGCTGAGCGAAGCGGATCTTGTGGTCCTCACCGATATTTATGCAGCGCGCGAAGTCAACACCTACGGAATCACACCCGAAAATCTGGTCGAAATACTCAGAGATAAATTTGGTAAGAAAGTTTACCATTTTTCCTCGTTTGGAGAAATCGAAGATTTTTGTCTTGAAAATTGTTCCACAGGTGACATGTTAATAACTATGGGTGCCGGAGATGTTGTAAAAATTGCGGACGAGCTCCTTGGTCACTGACTTATCAACTTTATCCACAATATATAACTCATTACCACGTCCTACGCTGTGAACCCCATAATTCAGCACATTCCGGTTCTCGGACGGGTTCGTTTTTCCACATTATCCACAGCCCTTTTCGACATCTGTTTTACGGTATTTTTTCGATTGATATCCTTGCCCGTTATGCTATAATCGTCTCACGCCGAGAGGAAAATGCGCTACAGGTGTAGTACGAATGTCCGTTTTCTTTCACGGCAGTGTCGTAAGATTAAGGGGAGCGACCGATTATGAACGGAAGAATTAATCTTTCATGTGGGAAAGAGGCCATGACCTCAACCTCCATTTCGGATTATTTCATAGATAATTGCCTTGCGGCAGCGCACGGCTCATTTGTCAAAGTATATCTTTATCTCATCAGATGCCTTCATGACACCTCTATGCCCATTTCCGTTGAGGAAATGTCCAATCGGGTAGGAGAATCCGAGAATGATGTGATCAAAGCCCTCAAGTATTGGGAGAAAGAGGGTTTTCTACGTGTGTCGTATGATGCTGACGGAGATGTTCGCGATATAAGGATCGAAAACTCCGACGGATTCCCCGTCAGAGACAAGGTTCTCACCGTATCCGAGCCACCTGTCCGGGGAACCCGAACAGCAAGCCGTGTCACACAGATCAAATCGTGTATAAAGGAAGAATCCGAATCGCAGGAAGCGGAGATCATCGTTCCTACCTACACACCTTCACAGATATCACGTTTCAAGGAGCTTGACGATTTCAGTCAGCTCATAGATACTCTGGAGCAGAAGCTCGGAAAAACAATGACGGTAAAAATGCTCCAGCTTCCTTCTTTCCTGTACGAAAGCCTTGGGTTCACTCCGGAACTCATTGAATACCTCTACGACTATTGTATAAATGCAGGAAAGACATCAGACAGATACATCGAGAAAACTGCTATTGAGTGGAAAAAAAGCGGAATTTTCGATCTTGACTCGGCAAGAATGCATGTTATGACCAGAACAGAGGAATACTCAACCGTGATCAATTCTTTCGGAATTGTCGGTAGAAGGCTCGGTTCAAGCGAACTCGAATATCTGTCCCGCTGGCACGATTCGGGTTTCTCGATCGAACTCATCCGTGAAGCATGTGACCGTTCTGTTTTGAAAGGGACCGGCGGGAAGCAGTTCTCTTACGCAGACTCTATCCTTAAGAACTGGATGCAAAAGGGAATCACCACTATCGAAGAAGTCAGAAACGACGACGCAAGCTTCAGGCAGTCAAATCCGGTGCGCAAGTCCGTAAACGAACAGAATGCTCCTAAGCGACAAGTTTCAAAGGGTCGGTTTACCAATTTTCCTCAGCGAAACTACAGCAACAGTGATCTTGCCGAATTCGAGCGTAGGAAACTCAGCGGTAAAAAAGACTGATTATCGACCAAGAACAGATCATTCTAACGGGAACAGGGAATAAAATGCACATAAGAAACGATTACACAGACTTGATTATTGCGCAATTTGACGAAATAAGGAGAAACGCCCATTACGCTCTTGACGAAAGGCGCAGGCAGGTCTATGATAAATGCCCCGAGATAAAAGAGCTCGACATAATGGTTGCCCGAAACTCCTTCGATAGGGCTAAGCGTTCAATTCTTCACGACGATCCTTCCGCACTTGACGGTTTGGATGAAGAAAACCGCTCAATAGCTGCCGAGAAAGAGAAGCTCCTTGTGGCGAACGGTTTCCCGAGCGATTACCTGAAGCTTCGTTACGAGTGTGACAAATGCAAGGATACCGGCTATGTCGGAAATGTACCTTGCAGCTGCTTCAAAAAAGCTTTGAGCCGGCTTCTTCTGAAGGATTCGAACATGATGCGTCTTCTCGAGACCCAAAACTTTGACACCTTTGATGCTTCCCTTTTTTCAGACGATCCGGCTGAAAAGGACGACACCCTTGGTGCCACTCCTTACAAAAACATCCTGTCCGTGCTCGCAGAAGCAAAACAGTTTGTCAGGGACTTCGACAAAAAGCACGGAAACATTCTTATATACGGACAGACCGGTGTCGGAAAGACTTTCATATCATCGTGCATTGCCAAGGCTCTCCTTGACAGCTCGCATTCGGTACTCTATCACACCGCATCGACTCTCTTTGGCACTCTCGAAAACAAACGCTTTCGAAACGGTGACCCCGATGCGCTGTCAAAAGAGGAAGCCCATATTTTTGAATGCGATCTTCTGATAATCGATGACCTCGGAAGTGAATTTTACACTCAGTTTACGGCCTCCGCTCTTTTCGATGTAATAAATGAGCGCCTGCTCGCCGGAAAGTCGACCATTATTTCGACCAATCTCTCTTTCGAGGAGATCATAGACAGTTACTCGGAAAGAACTTATTCAAGGATATATAAGCATTATGATATGTTCAAGATCATCGGTACGGATCTGAGAACTATGCCGTAACAATATGAAAACAGCCTGTATACGGGCAAATCAAACATATAAAATTTAAGGAATCCATTCTCTTCATCACAGGAGGTCACTACAGTGTCACAACAAGATGTCTTTCTTGAAACAATTCCGGTCGGCAAACTCGGCGTTATCGCTTTGAACAGCAGTCGTTCCCTCGGCGAGAAGGTTAACAATTACCTCGTTGACTGGAGAAACGGCAGGGACAACGAGCATACTGCCACCATTGCTTTTCAAGGCTACCAGCGCGATACTTTCCTTGTAGAATCACAATGTCCGAGATTCGGAACGGGCGAAGGGAAGGGCGTTATCAGCGAATCGGTCCGCGGTTATGATCTTTATATCCTTATCGATGTTACAAATTACAGCATTGAGTACACTGTAAGAGGTCATAAGAATCACATGTCCCCCGATGATCATTTTCAGGACTTAAAGCGCATCATCGGAGCTGTCGGCGGAAAGGCAAGACGCATCACGGTCATCATGCCTTACCTCTATGAAAGCCGTCAGGACAAGCGTACCACAAGAGAATCCCTCGACTGCGCAATGGCTCTTCAAGAGCTTTACAGCATGGGCGTTGACAGCGTTATTACCTTTGACGCACATGAACCCAAGGTTCAGAACGCCATCCCTCTCAAGACCTTCGAAACAATAAAGCCCACATATCAGTTCATAAAGGCTCTTCTTAAGAACATCCCCGACATCAGGATGACACCCGACAAAATGATGATCATCAGTCCCGATGAGGGTGCCATGGGGCGCTCGATTTATTTCGGCAACGTCCTCGGACTTGACATAGGTATGTTCTATAAAAGAAGAGACTACACCAAAGTTGTCGGCGGTCGAAATCCCATCATTGCGCACGAGTACCTCGGTTCCGACCTGATGGGCAAAGACGTCATCATCCTCGACGATATGATCTCATCGGGCGAAAGTATTCTTGAGGTCGGACGTGAGCTTCGCAAACGCGGTGCCGGCAGGATCTTCTTCTGCGCAACGTTCGGTCTGTTCACCGACGGCCTGGCCACCTTTGACAAGGCGTATGAAGAAGGGATCTTCAACAAAGTCGTCACCACAAACCTTATATACCAAACTCCCGAGCTTCTCGAGAGAGAATACTACATCAGTGCCGACATGAGCAAGTACATCGCACTCCTCATCGATACACTCAACCACGACTTCTCCATCAGTGAGTTCCTCGATCCCACGGACAGGATCCACAGGATATTGGAAAAGTACGGACAGAACTGAAGAACTAGGTTTCTTCGCAGAAGAAACCGTATCCCGACCGTAAAAAACAAATGCGATGTTTCAACGCATTTGTTTTAGGGAGGGACGGCGTTCACGATCCGTGCGAAGCAATGGATCGTAGCCGGTTCTTCCATGCTTTGGTATTTTCAAAGCATGTATGAGGGACGGTGTTCACGATCCGTGCGAAGCTACGAAAGTAAAAACAAAAGACACGAAGCAATATGTAAAATATACTTGACATTTTTCATCCGGGGATGTATGCTTATTTCAGATGAAGCATGATGAGCTCTAAAAAGATCTCGCTTTATCAGGTGAAGCAATACCCGGCTTCATCAGGAATGAACTTCCTCCTGTGACCAATTGATTATGTATTCTAAAAGAAGGATCTTGTTTTCTAAGATCCTTCTTTTGCGCGATAATCAAACGCCATCGTTGCAGAAAGCCACAGTCCTCGCAAAGCTCTGTGCGCGACATAAAAATACGACCGCGACAGTTGTTATCCTTCGCGATTCTCTTCCCAGAAAATATCATCCAGCGTCTTCCCGAGCTCCCGGCAGATTGCAACGCAGAGCTTTATCGTCGGGTTATAATCACCTTTCTCGATCGCACTTATTGTCTGTCTTGATACTCCGACTCTGCAGGCAAGCTCCTCCTGCGACAGATCGAGGGAAGCCCGCGCTGCCTTAAGCTTAAGATTCTTCATGCTTCTTCACGTTCCTCCTTCTTTTGGTAGTGTTTCCTGACCAGAAGCGCGATCAGGATCACGCCGAAGGAAACGGCAAGAGAAAGAGGGAGTCCGGTGGATGTAAGTTTTCCGTTTTCTACAAGAAGCGCCCCTTCTGCTCTTTCTCTGAAGTACGAAACGAGTTGAATTATAAGACAGATCAGATCCAGAATCACAATAAAGGCAAAGCTTCTGTTCACCGCAACAAACGCATCATGCAGAATGCAATATACATAACAAAAAACGAGTCCGATCTCCAATCCGATAAAGATCATCAGTTCTTCCGATCCGAAGCCTTCCCCACATAAAGAAACGATCACCGCGTAAAGCGCGTAGTAAACCGACATGACGATGAAAGAGTATTTAAATGCCTTTCCCCTATACAAAACCTGTCTTTCATCAAAGCCGGATCCGTTCGTATTTTCACTTTCTTTATTCTGTCTGCCGAATATAACGAACGTTGCGACCGTAGCCGCCAGCGCCACAAGCATCAAAACAAGTCCCCAATCCATAAAGTCTCCTCTAAAATACCGCCCCCGTTCGGGGCGAAGAATACGCCCGCACGGATCAAAACCGTTCGGGCGTACCTAATCAATTGCTTTCTTCTTTACAAAAAAGTGATTTGAAAACCGCTTTTTTTCTGTCGTCATCATACCTGATGACATCAAACGAAACTACCGTGACACAGTCTATGCCGAAATCCCTCAAAAATGCCGTTCCACCGAGCTTGCTGGCCTTTTTGCGAAGTCCTTCGACATAATCACGTCCGCTTAAAATCTGTCTGGCGTAACTGATGCAGAGAAAATCAAGCTTGCTGTCCGCGGTCGACCCGAAGGTCGTACCGTCTTCTGCATACGAAAGCTTTTGATTTCTGCATATCGCTGATTCGCCCGTTGCAACCTCAACTGTACAGAGTACAACATCAATTCCGTTATCCAACTTTGACAATGTGTCCAAATAAAACTTCTGATCCAACTTAATTCCCCTTATTTGTCCATGATAATACTCAGGAACCAACAGTAGGTTCAAATAAAAAGTATACAAGCCTATTACTGTTTAGTCAAGCACCGTCCAAAAGCTTTTTCTCACACGCTTCAAGCGATTTATAGCCGAGCCTGTCCACAATAAAGGCTTCCGTCCACTCGGGACGAACATATTTGTGGATATCGGTGACCGTCACCCGGAACTTGCCGTGATAGCCGCTGAACAGACCGAAAGAATCCCCGAGCGTAGCTTCCACATCGATCACATCTCCGATTTTTGCTCCGATGATCTTCTCATCGAGACCCTCTCCGTACCAATCCTCTCCGAGATATGCATAACAATCGGAATACGAAGCTTCATTATAAGGCATTCCTGCGATTATAGGCACAATGTCCATCACGACTTCATCGCCCCGGTCAGCCACGGGATCGTCTGTTTCTATGGGGAAAGAATATTTATACTGCGCCAGGAATTCATTTTTTTTCTTCTCAATTTCCTCTGGAGTTGCGGAATTATTGCCGCTCCCATCCACAGCCTGACCGGCTGAATCATTATTTTCTTCTCCCTGTGTGCTTCCCTCGTTTCCGCTTTCACCCACTGCTCCGGATGAGCTACCGGTATCTCCTTTATTTTGCGAGGAATCGTTTTCACCGGCAGACCCTTCTTCGCTTACCGCGCCTTCACCTGTTTTTCCGGGTCCGGTAATTCCCTCATCTCCCGTTTCAGCCAAAGCATCACTCGCCTGACCGGAAGCATCACCGGGATTTCCCGACATATCCCCGGCTTTATTGTTCTCCGCCGCCGCAGCCGCAAGCTGCTCGGGAGTGGGCGGTGTAAACACGTTTGACGACACATCTCCTGTCAGGACAGAAAGGACTCGTGGCAACATTCCGTTATTCCAAAACTCACGGATCATATTATAACCGAACGATTCATTCACATATTTTTTAATGTAGCTGTCAACAATATTTCTGAGTCCTTGTTCATCAATTGTCTCTATCCTATCCAGAAGGAAATTGGTAATTACGGTGATATCGCCGTAATCAAGTATATTGAGTTTCGAAATGTCGGTCACTTCGCCGGTTCCGATCCTGTCAGGGGATGATTTCGGTTCGTAAATCGCGGTTCTTAAAGCGAGCCATGATACTTTATTCACGATGTAGGAAACAGAGAATTCGAACTGCTTTTCATTTTCACTTCTGAAACGCATGTTGATGCTACCATCGTTCCTCCCAATCAAGGATTCAAGGAGTTTTCCCGGCTTCGCATCGATACTCAGACCGGATACTTTCGGTGTAACAGACATCTCATCATGTCTGTTTGTATTGTCGTTGGAAATGACCGATCCTTCCAAAAGCTTTATCGCGTCAAGGCTTGCCTCAAATTTAAAGCCGAAGGCGCTTTCGGGCAGTTTTCCGCCTGCTACTTCGGGCTCGGCCTCAAGATCCGCAAGAACAGAAAGTCTGTTATTTCCGACCTTAAGCTTAGCCTCAAAACCGATGATCCTTCCCTTGCCGTCCGCAAAAACAGCGAGCCTTATCTCAAAGCCCGAAACATCAAAGACCGACCTGACAGCCACGCAGTCACGACCTTCCTTCACTCCGATTCCCCAGAATGTTTCATCGGTTTCAAGTGACACGCTTTTACGTGCCGCACGAATCCTTTCAAAAAGCTCGCGCGTTCCCGAAACGCCGCCAAAGGCCGCAATAAGATCCTTTACCGTCTTTTCAACATCAATGATCGGCGCAACCTGCTTAAGCAAATTTTCGATCTGATCTCCGTAAAGTGATGTCAGTTCGAGAACCTCCGGAGAGAACCTCGGAACCTTCACAAATGTCCTTTTTTCGGGAAGATCGACAGTCAGATCGATTTTTGTCAGCTCAACGGGATCTATTTTCTTGTCGCAGTAACTTAGCATAAGATCGCCGCTTAAAACTCCGTCTTTAAGGCTCGCATCTCCCTCTGCCCACATCCTGATCTGATTGTCGAAGCCAAGCTCCGAGGACACCGCATCGTTCACCATAGCTTCGACACCGACATACACCGTGTCCGAAAGCTCGGGTGCATATCGTCCCGCGATCAGGACTTTATCGCACAGAATATCGACAAATTCATCCGCGATCATGTCACAGTATTCTTTTTCGTCCATGGTCTTTAATCTGAACCAGTTGTCAATACTGTCCTTATTAAGAAAATAGATGATTAACAAAACCCCGATCGCAGCAACAGCCGAACCTGCGGCTATTATGATCTTTTTCGCCTTTTCAGTCATATCGTTCCCCCTTCTTGGATGGTTTGTTTCTCCGTGAATTGCAACTTTACTCGGTCGGAGACACCCATGTTATTTCGGAATTGTAGTCCGACTGATCATACCAAAGTCCCACATCTTCATGATCACGATCCACGGATGTATCCGTGTCCGAAGTCTCACTTTCACCTGTGTAAGTACTTATTTCCCATGTTCCGGTCAGTAAAGAATCTCCGTTCTCGGCATATTGGGATATCCGATCTCCGTCCCCGGAAATATCGTTCTCAAAACCACCCTCAATCGACAGATCCCCCTCCGAGCCAAAGAACCCTTCTTCGTCCGAAATCATCTGTTCTCCGTTGAAATCCTCCCCCGTTTCATCACTTTCGTCCTCTTCGTCGTGCACACGTGGATCGAAGTATTCCTCGAACTCCCTGTCTTCAAGTCCCACATGGATCACCTCCATGTAGGAACTCCAGATACGCTCGGGATAAGTGTTTCCCATAAGGTCCTCAATCTTTTTCGGCATGTCGCATCCGACCCAGACAGCAGTTGTGTAATAGTCCGTGAATCCGACAAACCAGCCGTCCTTCTGATCGTTTGTCGTCCCGGTTTTCCCGGCGCAGGTCATGTTCTTGAGCGCAAGTTTTCGCCCCGTTCCGCTTTTCATAACGGTTTTAAGGCAGTCCGTCATCATGAGTGCCGCATTTTTTTCATATACCCTTATGTTCCTTTGTACCACTTTTCCGCCCGACAGTACAGCGTTATTCGTATTGTCGATAACCGCATTACCCTTCGAATCCGTAATACTCATGATACACGTGGGAGTTCTGAACATTCCCTTGTTTTCAATGGCTGCATAGCCGGACGCCATTTCTACAGTCGTAGTCCCGTATGTCAATCCACCAAGAGCCGCCGCAGGAACATAATCAGATTCCATTATATGCTCAAAGCCCATCTTTTTAAGGTACGAAAGACCCTTTTCAATCCCGTTCTCGCAGAACATTTTCCACGCAACCGTATTCTTTGATGCCGAGATTGCGTACCTGATGTCGATCTCACCCGAATAAACGCCTCCGGAGTTTCGCGGACCTCCCGGAAATCTCTCGTCAACAACAGGGTCATCGGGATAATATCCGAGTTCGAATGCGGGTGTGTAAACTATGAGCGGCTTTATGGAACTTCCCGGCTGTCTCGGGCTTTGATAAGCCCTGTTTAATGTATATCCGACCGTTTCGTCACTGCGTCCTCCGACGATCGCGACCACGAACCCGGTCTCGTTATCGATACAGGTTCCCGCGGCCTGAAGCTTAAACACACCCTCATCCGTCAGGTCAGTAAAGGAAGCTGTTTCATTGTCAATGACCTTTTGGAGCTGCTCTTGCTTCACGGGATTAAGAGAAGTGTAGATCCTGTAGCCCTTAAGGTACAGGTCGCGGCGCACGCGGTAATAAGCTTCGTCATAAGCTTCCTCGTAAAGCTGCCTGTCCCCGTCATCGGCAAAGGAATTCCTGAAGGTGAATCCCTCCGCACTCATAAGCGCTTTCACAGCGCAGTTGTACGCAAACGTCTCCTCGTAGTCATAAGAAAACCTCGGAGCATCCTTAAGAACGATCTGTTCCGCTCTTGCTCTATCAAAGGCGTCACTATCTATAAACCCGTTCTCGAACATCTGCTGCAGGACACTGTCACGCCTTTCAAGCGCCTTATCGGGATGTCTTCTCGGATCGTAAAGAGAAGGACTGTTGGGGATACCGCAAAGGTATGCCAGCTGCGACAAAGACAGCGCACCCGCACCCGTTCCGAAATAACCGATTGAGGCAGTCTGGATGCCATAATACCCATTCGCGAAATATATCGTGTTCAGGTAGAACTCGAGGATTTGCTCCTTCGAGAACTTCTTTTCGAGCTCCGCGGCGAGGAAGATCTCGCTGACTTTTCTGTCGACCGTCTTCTCATTTGAGAGGAACACTCCGCGCGCAAGCTGCTGCGTGATCGTACTTCCACCCTGCCTGATCTCACCGTCGTTCTCGATGTACGCGAGCGCGGCTCTGGCGATGGCGTAGATATCATAACCGCTGTGGCTGAAGAACTTGCGGTCCTCGGTTGCGAGCATTGCGTTCACGGCGTCCTTCGGGATCCGGTCGTATTCGATATAGTACGAGTTCTTCTCGTTCCTCAGCTCCTGCATAACGGTTCCGTCCGCAAAATAACAGATTGAGCTCTCGGTGCTTCTAAACTTGTCCGCCGTAACCCCGGCAACCGCGACCTTTGCCATGTCCCTCAGCTCAAGGAAGTGCTCGCCGTACGCAAAATAGAACCAGATTCCGGCCGCAAGAAATACCAGAAAGGCGAGCCCCAGTAAAGCCAGTATTGTGCGTGTGATCACAAATCTGACTTTGCCACCCACGGTCCTGTCTTTAAACTTCCTGCGCGCCAAAACGTTGTCCTCTCCATCTCAATTTTCTTTCTTATAATCTTATCAGAATAGTGTTCTTTTTCAAGGTTTTTACCGCATAACAAAGCGCCGGCATCACGTCGGCGCTTCTGTTGATATTGAGTTTTGATCGTCCGGTTTTGACATGCCGCGCTGTCTGACGGCATTTAAATCACAGATCGCAATTTCCTACTGTCCTGGGGAACGGCTCTACGTCACGGATGTTGCCCATGCCGGTGAGGTACATTACGCATCTCTCGAAACCGAGCCCGAAGCCTGCGTGACGGACGCTTCCGTACTTGCGAAGGTCCATGTAGAAGCCGTAGTCTTCTTCCTTGAGACCAAGCTCGTTGATGCGGGCTTTGAGCTTGTCGTAGTCATCCTCTCTCTGGCTGCCGCCGATGATCTCGCCGATTCCGGGAACAAGGCAGTCAACTGCTGCAACAGTCTTGCCGTCGGGATTGAGCTTCATGTAGAAGGCCTTGATCTCCTTCGGGTAATCGGTAACAAATACGGGTTTTTTGAAGATCTTCTCAGTAAGGTATCTCTCATGCTCTGTCTGGAGATCGCAGCCCCAGAATACCTTGTAGTCGAACTCATCGTTGTGCTTCGAAAGAACG
>JAEEIH010000136.1 GCA_016281275.1 Lachnospiraceae bacterium
CGTGAATGACTTCATTCAGGGAATCATAATGCTTGTCGGCATTATCGCGGTTATCGGCTCGGTACTGGCCGGCAAGGGCGGATTTACGCAGGCGCTCTTCGGACTTGCACAGATCGCTCCCGAGGCTACGGACGGACTTGCTTCCGCACCCGGAATCTTCTCGTCTTTCTTCGGACCCGATCCCGCGAGCCTGCTCGGAGTCGTTATCCTTACATCACTCGGTACATGGGGACTTCCTCAGATGGTTCAGAAGTTCTATGCCATCAAGGATGAGAAGGCTGTTAAGAAAGGCACCATCGTTTCTACGGCATTTGCATTCATCATCGCCGGCGGTTCATACTTCCTCGGCGGTTTCGGCAGACTTTTCACAAGCGAGGCGGTTGCTTCGGGTATCGTTACCGAAGGCGGAGCAAAAGTTGCTTACGACGGAATTATCCCGCTGATGCTCCAGACAGCACTTTCGGACATCCTGATCGGTGTCGTTGTAGTGCTCGTGCTTTCCGCATCGATGTCGACCCTTTCATCGCTTGTCCTTACATCAAGTTCAACGCTTACGCTTGACCTTATCCGCGGAACGATTGTTAAGAACATGTCGCAGAAGAAGCAGCTGCTGTTCATCAGAATCTTCGTTCTGTTCTTCATCGCAATCTCCGTTATCATCGCACTTGATCCGCCCGCATTCATCGCTCAGCTCATGGGTATTTCGTGGGGTGCGCTCGCCGGAGCCTTCCTTGCTCCTTTCCTCTACGGTCTGTATTGGAAAAAGGTTTCCAAGGCAGCTGTTTGGGCAAGCTTTATCTGCGGTGTCGGCATTACCGTTTCGAATATGTTCATCGGTTATATGTCACCCATCGATGCAGGTGCGCTTGCAATGATCGCCGGCCTCGTAGTGGTTCCCATTGTTTCTTTGATCACCAAGGGAACGATCGAAAAGGATTTCGGTCGTATCGACGGTATCTTCGAGTGCTATAACGAAAAGGTTCTTGTACGTAAGGCAGAACAGCTCAGTTCAGAAGAATAATATCCGCAATAAAGTGTAATAAAAAGAGCAGGAGGCTTAAGAAAACCTCCTGCACTCAGAGTGAAGACAAAGTCCGAGGCTACCAACCTCGGACTTTCAGACTGAAGACCATCTCCGGGATTATCCTCGGGATGGTCTTTTTGAAAAGTATTACTTCTTCTTTACTACCTTTACTTTAGCTTTTGTATTGCCGGCTTTCTTAAGCTGTTTCTCAATGTTCTCTGTAACAGTACCGTCTGCGGTCGTTGTCTTTTCGGTTTCAGTAACCGAACCGTCTGCAGTTGTTGTTTTTTCCGTTTCTGTAACAGTGCCGTCTGCGTTTCTTCGCAATTCTACTTCGAGAAGAAGCTATCACACACTGCGTATTATGTCAATCTAACCTTTTGTCGGTTATTTATAGAAAACATTACAGTACTTCAGGTTGACTTTTATGACATTTACAACGCCGAACTCATAAACGTTACAGTCAAATTCTCCGACACGGATCTTGCCGTTCTGGTCGACCAGTATGGTCTCGCCGGGTTTCTCGTTTGCGACCCAGTACATGCCGTACAAGATGACTCCGTGCCTCGTAGCCTTATGATTGACAACCAGATCGTAGATCTTTGAAGGCTCAACGACCCTGTTCTTGTCGGCGTCCTTAGAAGTACTGAAACCGTAATCTTTATTCGTCAGCATTTCCAGCGTCGGTATGCCAAACTTGGCCTTAGTTCCGCAGATATCCATCTCGATCAGAACACGCTCTACGATCTTTGTCTTCGGCCAGAACGTTCTTTCTTCTTTTTTGTAATTGTTGGGTTCGTTAAGCATATAATACAGACTGCTCGTCTTCCAAGTGGTGGTCTTTGTTTCGCGATACCCGTCATAACCGCCGCCTTCAATAATGCTGTTGTTCATAAGGAGCACGTAATCATCGGTCTGTTCAAGGATCCTCCATTCCACGGGGACATACTTGAACGGGCCGATGTCGTCATGATCATCGTACATGTACTCATCTCCGTCATACAGATAAAACTCGTGATCCTTTTCCGCAGCGAGGATCTTTGCCTTAAGCACTTTGTCGGTGATCAGCTTGGTAGGCCCGGTTCCGAAATACGCGTATCCGTTCTTGAAGGTGATATCGGCATATTTGGGTGCGGTGTTGCCTTTCTCGTCCATGCTGCGCAGCTTTATCATCTCGGAGCGGGCGAGCGGATTCCTCAGCTCCACATCTGCCTCTTTTTCGAATGCGTAGAGGATCGCATAGCATTCTCCCAGTTCGATGGCGCCGACCGCCCTCTCCGTTTCGTCATAGCTAAACGGTGATGACACGGCACGTGTTCCGTCGGGATCAACTATAAGCAGCCTGACCACTGCGTTTTCAAACTCTTCATCACATTCGTATTCGAACTGATATTTGTCTCTGTCGCATCCGCCCGGAATTCCGATCCCCATCGTGAAATCCGTGAGAGTGCCCTCGGCAAATCTGATCCCCACAGGAACTCGCGACAAAACGTCCGACTTAACGGTGATGTTTTTTCTGACGGAAGCGTCCGACCAGACCTTGGTCTTTCCTTCCTTGTGATATGCCTTGACGCTGAAGGTATACTTGCCGGGGTAAAAAGGCGAATACGTAAATGTCCTCGTCTTTTTACCGTTCTTTTTGATCAGGGCAACGGAACGGATCTTTCCGCTTCCGGGTTCCTTGGCATAGATACGGTAGCCGTCGGCATCAGCATTTTTCGAGATCGTGATCGTGATAAGGCTCTCGTCCTCGGAGATCTTCAGCTTAAACTTCGGGGCAGCGGGCTTGACCTCCTCGTCTGCCTGCACGGGCAGCACGTTAAAAGATGTGAAAAGTGTAGCGAGTGCTATCAGTAATACCAGTATCTTTTTTGCCATTTCTGTACCTCCGACTATCTCATGATCATTCTGTCTATAACCTAAGCAAAGTTGCCTCTAGTATATCAAACCAACCGGAAATCTGCTATTCTTAACATGTTAAAAATGAGACACCAATCTCGGACTTAAGGCTTACTTCGAGAAACGAATGGGCATGGATTTGTACAAAGCGGTGGACAAGGCGAAATTCAGGCCTTAACAAAATTACAACGGAGGTACGTGTTATGAAGAAAATGATCGCTCTGATACTTGCACTATGTCTGGCTATGGTTTTTGAGCCCACTGTGGCACAGGCTAAAGACCCGGAGACACAAAGGCTGATTGTTGATAATATCGAGATCAACACCGGTGAAAAAACAGATATATTCGGAGACGGAACTGCGGTATATGATCCGGAGAATTCCTCTCTTACGCTTAATAATGCAAAAATAACAAAA
>JAEEIH010000137.1 GCA_016281275.1 Lachnospiraceae bacterium
CAACCAAGAACAGAACTCGATTCGATGTCATGCACCACGCTTTCGCCGAACGCACCGGGAGTCAAAAACGAAACTACCGCCATAAACAGGAACACCAGAAGCACTCCGAGCACAAGACCCGAGGTAACTCCGAGCAGTCTGTTCGCAACCCTGACGATCGGCAGCCGCGACAGAATGTTGAATATTCTGAATATTATTCCGACAAGTATCGCGACGATCGCATAAGTTATCAGAAAAGAAACCGCCTTTATGATCATAAGCGTTATTTTATCCCTGATATATATTCCGGCATCATCCGATGCGGTATTCACATCCCTTGAAAGACCGACCAGCCCTTCCCTTAATGAGTCCTCTATCCCGGACGGGATATCGATATTGTCAAAATATAAAAGCGCAGTCCCGGCATCCACAGAAGGAAGCTCTATGTTGCTCGCAACCTTTTCGTAGAAAAAATCGTAGACTTTGTCCGATTTCGACAAAATCGATGTTGTGACCGGTGACAAAAACATGGTCAGAATAAAAACAATGATCGATGAAAACAAAACACAGACCATCCTGATGAATCCCGAAAACCATCCCCAAAGCGCAAGCAGGATTAGAAACAGAATAATTACCGTAAGCGTAACGTTCATTATGTTCTCCGTCCGCATTCCACCGATTTGAAAAGTCTTTTTGGGAAGGATTTCGAATGCTGAAACCTTAATAACGCAAGACTAACACATGAATGCGGGTATGGCATTTATTATACCATACCGTCGCTCGCATAGTAAAGCCGCGTTTGGGCACAGCCCGGCGCCCGCGCTCCGGATATAAGGCGTGCTACCGACGGTGTCGCACTTAAGGTGTTCCCTTGCGCTTCGTGAGTGCCCGCAGATTGACACAAAGTGATTTCTTATGATATTATAGCAACGCAACAGAACTGACGTTTCCGCCGCGCCGCGGCATAAAGCAAACGTTTGAAAACAGACTGTTGTAGCGCATTTAACTGTACCATTCACAAAGCCGTCGATGTATGCACACGCATCACAGCGGGCTGCCTCGGGCCAAACAGAGAGGATTTCAAAGATTGACATGTCCTTAACGCTTTTGATCATAGACGATAGCAAGCTCAACCTAAAGCTCACGGAACTCATGCTGCAAAAGATAGATTGCCGCACGGATGCTTTTTCTGATGCCCGCGAGGCGTTGCGTTCTGTTAAAGACCATGATTACGATCTTGTTTTCATGGATTATCTTATGCCCGATATAAACGGAATCGAAGCCACACGCCTCATTCGCTCAATGTCCGGAGGCATCCATTCGGATCCCGATTATTACAAAAATCTTCCCGTCATAGCACTTACAGCAGAAAATGATTCCGTCATGCAACAACGAATGATCGACAACGGGATAGATGATGTTCTTTTAAAGCCTTTCAAGCTTGACGATGTCTGCGCCGTGATCGACAAGTGGTGCGGAACTTCCCTGCGTACAACCGTTTCTTCAAAATCCTCCCGTGCACATCATGCCGAAAGGACGGGACATTCCGGTTCCTCTCTTCCAAAGATTTTCGGAATTACGGACGAAACGCTCAAAGAAATGATCCACGTCGACAGAGACGGTTTTCTTGAAACACTCACGATCTTTACCGAAGACAATCTCGGAAAGCACGCGCGAATTGACGAAGCTCTCTCAAGTGAGGACTACGAAACATATTGTGTGGAGATTCACCGTATCAAAGGAGAAACCGCAATGATCGGCGCATATACGGTTTCCGAAGACGCTGCCCACCTCAATGAGCTCGGAAAAGCCCTCAAGTGCGGCGACATGGACCCCATAACCTACGAGAGAACACTCCGAACGGTTACATCGGGCACCGTGTCTCTGCTTAAGTATCTCGATGACCTTTGTTCATCCGCAGACGAATTCCTTTGCTTTGCGGGTCGAAAGCAGCGTTCTTCCGATGCCGGTCTTTTCACTCCGCTGTCGCAGGACTTCCGTATCGTCGGGAAAACAGCCGACCGTAAAATCGACCGTGAGAAACTCATCAGGTACATTTCTCATGCAAGAGAGGCGCTTGACTGCGGAGATATAGGTCTTGCCAAGGAATGGCTTTCTGAAATAGGTGCATATTTAAAAAAGTAACAACAGGACCGACACATATCGGTTCGGATAGGAGCTTAAATGCTTGAATTAAAAAATATATCTTATGCCGTTAAAGACGGTGACGGCTCGAAGGAAATCCTCAAAAACATCTCTCTCACGCTGCAGGACGACAGATTCTATGTCGTAACCGGTCCCAACGGAGGCGGAAAATCCACTCTCGCCAAGGTTATTGCGGGAATAATAACTCCAACTGAAGGAAGTATCATACTTGACGGCCGGGATATCACCGGCCTTTCTGTATCTGAAAGGGCCAAATCCGGGATCAGTTTTGCTTTCCAGCAGCCGGTACGATTTAAGGGCATCACCGTTAAAGACCTGATTTCTCTCGCCGCCGGCAGTAACGTTTCTCTCGACGAAGCCTGCGAATACCTTTCACGCGTCGGACTTTGCGCCCGCGATTATATCGACCGTGAGATCAACGCTTCTCTTTCCGGCGGTGAACTTAAGCGCATCGAGATCGCGATGACGCTCGCTCGCAAAACAAAAGTTACTCTCTTTGATGAGCCGGAGGCCGGCATCGATCTTTGGAGCTTCAACAACCTCATCAAAGAATTCGAAAAATTACATGACGACATACACGGCATGATCCTCATCATCTCTCATCAGGAGAGGATCATTAACATTGCCGACGAAATTATCCTCATCGCCGACGGTGAACTGAGGGGCAAGGGAAGCCGCGAAGAGATCCTTCCCGAGTACGACTGTCTGACCATGGGCTGCAGGTTTACTGCCGAGGCGAAGTGATAATATAAACCGGCTTTAACGTTTATGTGCCCCAACAAGCGATCTCAGGATCCGTGCGCAACGTTTTGCGCCGCGGAGAAATAATCTCAGGATCCGTCCGTAATGTTTATACCGACATATAAAACGCCCCGACGGCAAGGCATAACCGTATAAAAACCAAAGGATCCGATAACATCAGAATGAAAACAGGAGAAGAACACATATGGATGATATACAAAAAAGGCTGATAGCCGAGGTTGCAGACCTCCACAGCGTACCCGACGGAGCATACAGCCTCCGTGCCAACGGGCAGAGCGTTGAAATGAAGTCGTCTGCAAACATAATCATAGAGAAGAAAACAGACAAGCCCGGAATTGACATCTACATCAAGGACGGCACCCGGCACGAGAGCATGCACATGCCCGTCATCATCAGCGAGACCGGACTTACCGAGGTTGTATATAACGATTTCCACATCGGAAAAGACTGTGATGTTACGATCATCGCGGGCTGTGGCATCCATAACTGCGGCGACCAGCGCTCACAGCATGACGGCGTGCACACCTTCGATGTCGGAGAGCGTTCCAAGGTCAGGTACGTCGAAAAGCACTACGGAGAGGGCGACGGCAACGGTGAAAGAGTCCTCAATCCAACTACCGTGATAAATCTCAGAAAGGACAGCCTTCTCGAGATGGACTCGGTCCAGATCAAAGGCGTCGATTCCACACTTCGCAAGTCGATAGCTACGATCGAGGACGGTGCGACCCTTGTCATCAAGGAAAAGATCATGACCCACGGACATCAGCATGCCGAGACCGATTTCACCGTTGACTTAAACGGTGAGGGTTCAAGTTCAAGGCTTATTTCAAGGTCAGTAGCCCGCGACAAGTCGACACAGCTCTTCCGTTCGAACATTAACGGCAACAACCGCTGCCACGGTCATTCCGAATGTGACGGCATCATCATGGACGAAGGCAAGGTCGGAGCGATCCCCGAGATCAACGCCAACCACGTTGATGCCACCCTCATCCACGAGGCGGCCATCGGGAAGATAGCCGGCGAACAGCTCATAAAGCTCATGTCACTCGGACTCACCGAGACAGAAGCCGAGAACATGATCATTAACGGATTCCTCAAATAAATTGTTTTTCGATGATCATCGAAAGATCATTGATCATAAATGATTGTTAATATCCTCTCTTATCGCTGAATCATATCTGCGCATTGATCATAAACGAATTAAAGGTCGCCCTTTACAAGAACTGTAAAGAGCGACCTTTTCACGAACACGTACTGCCGGCGGCGGGGGTCGAACCCGCACGTCCTTGCGGACACAAGATTTTGAGTCTTGCACGTCTGCCAATTCCATCACGCCGGCCCGTTGCTTCGCAACACTGCAATTTTATCAAATACAGAAATGATATTCAAGTGATTTTTTGCAAGAGCTGATCCGCGGGGTAAGGACAGGTCCCGTGGCGCAAAACAGACCCGGGATTAACGTCTTCTTCCAATCATGCCTGTTTCAAAGCATCTTTGCGTCCTTCAGGACACCGTATGTTTCATTATCCTCCATGTACGTGTCGAACACTCCGACCACACACACTTCGTCACCCTCTGCGGGAAAATCATCGGGATACTTTTTTTCATCTGCCGGAGCGAATTCAAGCCCCTGCGCGCAACATGCGGTCGCATCCTTCACAATGCAGGCGTAATACATTTTATCCGTAGTTTCATCCAGATATGTTGCAAACTCACCGTCCGCTTTTATGGTCTTTCCGATATATCGGTCGGGATAGCTCATGATATTGTATACTTCCGCATATACCATCGTTGCCGACATCTGCGTAAGATCAATGTCTATGCCGTCTGACGATGCTGAAGACTCCGAAAGATCAAGACCGTTCCCGTCCTTCTCTTCCATCCTCAAATCATCCGAAGACAAACCGATCGCTCCGTTTTCAAAGGACGGGTCAAGCCATTCGTCTCCCTTATAGAAGATCTCTTCTCCGGAATAATCCTCCGGGTCTTTCCCGGCTTCATCTCTGCTTACCGAAGCATCCTCCTTATCGAGGTTGATTTCTGCTGCGACTTGCTGTTTTTCAGCCTCTATTCCCCTCTGAAGAGCTTCACTTACGGCAGAGAAACTGTTGTCCTTTCGTTTTGAAAGTCCTCCGTCGGCAGCACAGCCCACAAGTCCTAAGACAAGTGAGCTGCACATAACAATATACAATACCCTTTTTAAAGTCATTTTCATTCAAGATCCCTTTCCGGATACTCTTTTCTCCGGATGCGCTTTCTCTTCGGAAGGCTTTTCCTCCGAGTGTGCTATGCATTTACCGGTATAACGGTCCGGTTATTTAAGATCCGTTATACCGGGTTTATCATCCTATAATAGCTTTGTGGAAAGTCTTCTTTCCCTTTTTGATCTTAACTCCCGCCTCAAGCTGCTCCTTGCTTATGCGGTCGTTAATGGAAGTAACCTTCTCGCCGTCCACGCTCACACCGCCCTGCTCGATAAGACGACGACCTTCACTTCTTGAAGGGATGAGCGAGCATGCCTCAAGCAGCTCCATGATCGTCATGCCTTCTGCAGCCTTGTCTGCGGGGATCTGTGTGGTAGGCATGTTGCTGTCATCTCCACCGCCTGCGAAGAGTGCTCTTGCTGCAGCGAGAGCCTTGTCAGCCTCTTCCTTGCCGTGAACGAGTTCTGTAAGCTCATGAGCGAAGATCTCCTTCATCTCGTTGATCCTCTCGCCGGACCACTGCTCCATTTCACGGATCTGCTCAAGCGGAAGGAATGTGAGCATCTTAAGACACTTAACAACATCGGCATCGTCGATGTTTCTCCAGTACTGGAAGAACTCGAAAGGCGATGTCTTCTCGGGATCAAGCCAGACCGCACCCTTAGCCGTCTTACCCATCTTCTTACCTTCACTGTTGAGAAGGAGTGTAACTGTCATCGCATATGCGTCTTTACCTGTCTTCTTACGGATGAGCTCGGTTCCTCCGAGCATGTTCGACCACTGGTCGTCACCGCCGAACTGCATGTTGCAGCCGTAGTGATCATGGAGGTATA
>JAEEIH010000138.1 GCA_016281275.1 Lachnospiraceae bacterium
AGTCTCCCATGAGACCTCTGACCCGGCGTTTTTAAGCTTCAGTTTGACCGTCTCGCCGACATAAAGCGTAACACTCTTCTTGTTAAGCTTCGCGGCAGCGGCCTTTGCGTCCACCGGGGTAAATGATCCAAGCACCGCAAACGTCATTACCAGACAAAGAAACAATGAGACCAGTTTTTTCTTCATATAAATACCGCCTTTCATTTTTTGGGGTTGTTTGGGGTGGTCCCTTGGGGACCGACCACCCCATCGACCACCCTGCGTGATTACTATATCTTTACTTTTGTTACAGGTGACCAAGCCCCGTAAAGGATCTTGCCGTCAACCAGGTAGAAGGCCCTGACCTTGCAATAATACGTCTCGTTGAAGAGTCCGTAGATATAATTGAAGTCCTTACCGCGGTAATAAACCGCTGTTTCCTTCCACGGAAGGCTCTCCTTGTCCGAAAGGAGGAACTGGTAACCCGTGCAGTTCTCATCAAACTTCTTGCAGTAAACAAAATTATATGTATCGCCGTCTGAGGCCTTGTCCTTTTTATTCTCGGTCACCTTCTGCGCGCCGGGTCTTTTTGAATCTTTTCTGCCTTCCTCGGGCAGGCACCTTGTTATGATACACTGTCCGGCGTAGGTAGCCATTTCGGAGATAGTCAGTTTTGAATCCCAGTGTACTTTTCCTCCGCGGTTTCCTTCGCAGACAATCAGTTCATCATTGTCATAATCAACGCTTGTCACACACACTACGTGCGGGCCGGTTGTTCTTGAGCCGTCGGAAAGACTGCTCCCCGCCAGGATAAAGACCACATCGCCGACACGCAGCTGACCCCAGTCATAGCTCACATATGCCGGAAGATCGCCGTATGCTTCGTCGCTCATCATAAACGCAAATGCCTGGCACTCCGTTACCGACATACTTTTTCCGTCAAGCTGCTTGAAGGTGTACTTGTTCTTTGATGTCCACGACGTTCCCTCCGGATATTTGTCCTTCATGGCAAGGATCTTTTCTGCTGCCTTTTTGGCAGTAGGGACAACCTGAATCTTGCAGGAAAGCTTTCCGGAGCTTGTTTCGGCTGTTATCGTGCAGACCCCCTCTTTCTTTCCTTTCACTACGCCCTTCTTTGATACGGTGGCAATTTTGCTGTCGGAAGATTTCCACGAAGAAGCCTTTGCACTACTGACTTTAAGTGTCATTTTTTTACCGATTTCAACTGTTGTCTGTGTCACCGACAATTTTGCGGATGCGGCTTTTGCCGGAGCGGCAAACCCTGTCGGAAAACACGCAGCACAGAGCGAAAATGCGAAAAAAAACACTATGCTTCTCATTAAGCTTTTTTTCTTCATACATAACGTCCTTTCTGTATTTAAATACAACTCTTATCAAACCCTCTCTGTCCGGGTAACACCGATTCCATCCCTTTATTCAGTATCAATTCTGTTCAACATCTTGTCAAGCCTTACAAACTTCATAATTGCTCCTCAAAACACCGGTTTGTAGTCAATCTATTCCATACGTTGATATGACGGTTGAAAATAACCGAACCGATGTGTCGAATACTTGTCTGATCGGATTCATAAATCTTTGTCGTTTTTTCCTTGCTTTTCGTATTAATTCAGCTCAAAAAATGCGGATTTTCAGGCAATACAGCCTTGAAAGCTAATGTAAAAAATGATACCATAACTAGTACGTAACCGTCCGACAAACAACAAGATTTGCAAAACACGAAAGGAGCAGTCTTTTTTATGAAATCTCACCTGTTTAAATTCATTTCATGTCTGCTTGCGGCCGCAATGATCTTTGCCATTGCAGCACCGCTTTCTCAGACACAGGCGGCCGAGACAAAGAAAAGCGGAGACTGGGAATACCAGATTGACAACGGCTCGGCAGTGATCACCAAATATAACGGAACAAAGGAAACAGTAACGCTTCCTTCAAAACTCGGAGGAAAGAAGGTTACCAAGATCGGCAACGGTGCTTTCGAGAAAAACAAGTACATTGAAACAGCCAAGATTGGCAAGACCTACACCGAAATCGGGAAATATGCTTTCTCTGACTGCATAAACCTTACAAAGGTTGTATTCGCAAAAAAGATTAAGCTTAAGCTGATTGACAACAGTGCATTTTCAAACTGCTATTCGCTCGCATCTTTTAAGATACCGGCTACAGTAACGGAGCTTGGCGAGGGTGTTTTCAATTCCTGCAAATCACTCAAAAGCATCGTTATACCCGCAAAGGTCACAAAGATCGGAAAAGGACTCTGCCAATACTGCTTCTTCCTTGAGAAGGCGGAGATAAAGGGCAAGATCACCGAGCTTCCCGCAAACACATTCTGGGAGTGCTACTACCTTGAGGATCTTAAGCTTCCCGACACTATCAAGACCATCGGCAATGCAGCTCTCGGATGCTGCAACCTCATTGAAAAATTCACGGTTCCGGCAAGCACAACAACGATCGAATGGCACGCATTCTGGGGCATGCAGGGACTCAAAGAGCTTGACCTCGGAAGCAAGACAGAGAGCATCAGCGGTGAGCTTTTCCGCGACTGCTACAACCTTGAGAAGATCACCTTCCCGAAGTCTGTTAAGGAGATTAAGGATGACATCTTCAGCTATATGCCCAACGACACAAAGAATTACCTTATCATTGAAGCACCCAAGGGCAGCTTCGCGGCAAAGTTCTTTGAAACAGACGGATTTGACGTAACATATACAAAATAACCACAGGAGGAATCGACCATGATGAAAAAAGTATTGAAATATGCGGGACTTATCTCTGTCCTTGCGATTGTTGCGATCTTCCTGTTCGGAGCAGGAAGCGCAAGTGCGTATGAAAAGGGCTCAAAGGGCGATTGGGAGTACGAGTACGACGGAAAGCTGCTCACGATCACAAAGTATACCGGTTATGCCGATAACGTGGATATTCCCAAGACCATCGCCGGCAAGAACGTATTTAAAATCTCAGGTGCGTTCGACAAGAACAAGTTCCTTAAATCCGTAACTATACCGGAAGGCGTTATCGAAATCGATTCAACGTTTGCGGATTGCGAAAACCTTCAAAGTGTTTCCCTTCCTTCTTCGCTCAAAAAGATCGGAAGATATTCCTTTAGCAACTGTAAAGCACTTACGAGCATTTCATTCCCCAAGAACCTTAAAGAGATCGGTGACAGCGCCTTCAATTCCTGTGAATCACTTACCTCGGTCACGATCCCGGAAAGTGTGAAATTCTTTGGTGACGGAGTTTTCAAGTACTGCAAGAACCTTGAAAAAGTCGATTTCAAATGCTCACTTAAATGGGTTACCGAGAACTGCTTCTGGGACTGTGAAAACCTTTCCGAAGTCATCCTTCCGAAGGGAGTAAGATTTATCCGTGGTTCGGCGTTCGGATGCTGCTACAGCCTTACCTCCATGGTATTCCCCGATACCGTACGCGAAGTAAGGGGCTGCTTCTGGAATGACGACGCTCTTACCAAGGTTGTTTTCAGCTCCGGTATGAAGGAACTTGGCTACGAGCTCTTCGGCGATTGCGGCGGGATTCAGGTTCTTGTGATCCCTTCAAGCGTTAAAAAGATCGACGACGGCATCTTCAGCCGCTGTCCCGCAAAGAAAGCCGAAATAACTGTTGTCACGACTCCCGGGAGCTTCGCTGAAAAGTGGGCAGAGCTTAACGGCATGAATGTCAGCTACGACGAAAATGACGTTGCTGTCGGCGGCGAAGAGTACGATGATGACGAGTGGGACGAGGATGACGATTGGTAAAACGACAAATAATTGAGATGATACGCTAAATTTCGGAAAAGGGACTTGCTTGCGAGTTCCTTTTCCTTTTCGTGCGACAAACGAAAGCCATCTGTTACTGGTTTGTTTACAACCGGGTATAATTCGCTTTTTGGTTCAAAAACAAAATCCGTTTTTTATTTGTTTTGCTTAATATGTGCATTTGCTATATACTGAATAAGTCCGATTCGATCACTTTCGTAAGATATTAACGCTTATGTGACGCTCGGCATAATAACAAAGCCGATGCGGGAAAACTGCCAAATCCGAAGTAATATCGAATGCGTAAATAATACAGATGATCCGCCATCAGCCAAGTGAGGTATAATAACATGGTTTTATGCGCTGCAAGCTCATATGAAAAGAAATATTTTCTCGATCCGTTCTGCGAAAGGCTCCCGCAGTCCGTTAAGGACGAGCTGAGGATCATGTGCACGCTCTTCGTCGAAGAAGTCGGCGGGGTGATAACTATCGAGTACGACGAGCCCGATGAGTCGCTTCGTATCCGCACTCACAGCGACGAAGGCGACCTGCTCTACGACGAGGTCGGAAGCGGACTGCTCGTGAAGAAGATACAGACCACAAAGCAGGAGCTCTTAAAGTCGCTCGAACTGTACTGCAGAACTTTTCTGAAATAACGACAAGTGCCGGGGGTGGACCCTTGGGGACACCCCGATCAAAAAAGGAGGAATTCACATGCTTCTTGCAATAGATGTTGGAAATACAAATACGAATCTCGCCGTGTTCAAGGGCGACACGATAGTGTCGGACATGGCGATCACCACGAAGACGCCCCGTACGGCGGACGAGTACGCCGCTACGTTCCGCGAGCTCATGCGCGTGAACGGCATTTCGCACGAGGATATCAAGGCGTGCATCATATCGAGCGTTGTGCCCGGGATCATGTACTACCTCAAAGGCGGTATCGTCAAGCTCTTCGGCATACAGCCCCTAGAGGTCGGTGCAGGAGTCAAGACAGGGGTCAAAATTAAGCTCGCGAACCCCAAAGAAGTCGGAGCAGACAGAATCG
>JAEEIH010000139.1 GCA_016281275.1 Lachnospiraceae bacterium
CCACGAGGAGCCCGGCAACAGCACCGATAATGATCGAACCGAAAGCATCCGTTACATCGCAACCTGCAGTGATGGCAACAAGGCCGGCAAGTGATGCGTTGAGACACATTGAAATATCGGGCTTACCATACTTGATCCATGTGAAAATCATGCAGACAACCGTAGCGATCGCGGGAGCGATGGTAGTTGTTACAAAGATGGAAGCAAGCTGTTCTGTGCTCGTTGCAGCTGCACCGTTGAAGCCGTACCAGCCAAGCCACAGGATGAACACACCGAGTGCACCGAGCGGAAGGTTGTGACCGAGGAAAGCATTGACCTTGACGATCTTGCCTTTTGCATCTTTGGTGAACTTTCCGATACGGGGTCCGAGCATTGCGGCACCGATGAGTGCCGAGATACCGCCTACCATGTGGATCGCACATGAACCGGCGAAATCATGGAAGCCCATCTCAGAGAGCCAGCCGCCGCCCCAGATCCAGTGAGCCTCAATGGGGTAGATAACAGCTGAGATGATCGCAGAGTAAACACAGTACGAAAGGAACTTTGTTCTCTCAGCCATGGCACCTGAAACGATAGTAGCTGTCGTGGCACAGAATACAAGGTTGAACACGAAGTTCGACCAGTCAAATCCGGCGTAATCCGAAAAAATATCAAAGCCGGGCTTACCGATAATACCCACCACATCTTCACCGAGTAATAAACCGAAGCCCACAGCGATGAAGACCACAGTACCGATACAAAAATCCATGAGGTTCTTCATCAGGATGTTACCCGTGTTCTTTGCCCGGGTAAATCCGGCCTCGACCATCGCAAAACCGGCCTGCATCCAGAAGACGAGGGCGGCACCAATAAGGAACCAAACAGAAAAAATTTCTTGCATAAAAACAACCTCTCTTTCATAACAATACTCTCAAATGATTCGGGATAAGAGCATCCGTTTACAACATAGTCGATTCAAGAGTATTTGTTTATTTGAAAACACGCATGGCGTGATTTTTCCGATAAAATAAAAGCGGCGCGAAACTTTATCCGATAATCCGGACAATTTCACGCCTTTGCGAAATGATCATGTAATGACTAAAAACAATGGGGGTAGTGATAAGGATCAGACCTGAGGATATACCACCGCCCTATGAAAAGGCGCCTATGAGAAATCTCACAAGCGCCTTTGCTTTTTATGTTGACGAATATACTCCGATGTTTCCGGGTTGTCAACACTTTTTTGAAAATTTTATCTTGTGACTTTTTTAATATTTTATCTTGCGATGGTTTTTGCAGGTAAGACTAACGGGATGGAACAAGAGAAAAGTCCGATAAAATCAGGGGTTTTTCAGTTGATATATTGAAAGGAGGATCAGAGGGTAGCGACATATTACGGGACCGGTGGTATAATATCCGAAAACTCCTGATATTTACATTTCTCAGGGAAAAAATCCGGGTCTATTGCTGGAACTATCCCCGGCACCCCACCAAGAAAGAGAGGATTTATGATTAAATATATAGAAACATCTGAAGAAAGAACCTCGATCGCAAGGCAGATACTTGAAGCTCTGTCCGATTGGTTTGAAGTGGATGAGAGCAGGGAGAAGTATATCACGGAGTCGGCGGGACAACCGTTCTGGGCTTCTTTGGAGGGTGACAACGTCGAAGGTTTTCTTTGTCTTAATGAAACCGGAAAAAAGACGATGGAGCTCGCTGTGATGGGAGTCCGAAAGGAGTGCCACAGAAAGGGGATTGGCAGAAGGCTCTTCGCGGCCGCGAAGGACTACGCTACTCGTAAAGGGTACGATTTCATACAGGTTAAGACTGTCCGTTCGGGCGTTTATCCGGACTATGATATTACCAACGAATTCTATAAGAGCCTGGGCTTCAAAGAATTTGAGGTGTTGCCGGATTATTGGGACGAAGCGAACCACTGTCAGATATACGTTATGGCTTTAAAGAGCACACTGAATACGATCTCGACCCGTCACAGCTACCGTGGGACATTCCTACAGGAAAGTGTGCCGGAGGAGGACCTTAAAGCTATCGCACGAGCCGGGATTGACGCACCGTCGGGGTGCAATAAGCAGACTACGGATGTGATCGTTGTAAACGACCCGGAGGTTCTCGCGCGATTGAAGGCGCAAATTGAGCCGCCTGTCGCGAAGACGGCGCCTGCTATGATCGTTGTCCTGACAAGGAGGATCAACGCCTATAGGGATAAGTGTTTCGCCGTCCAGGATTATTCCGCGGCAATTGAGAATATGCTGCTCGCTATAGTCGAACTCGGATACCAGAGTTGCTGGTATGAGGGGCACATCACGGATGACGACAGGATCTGTGATAAGATCGCGGCGGTTCTCAATGTACCCGGGGAGTATGATGTCGTGTGTGTACTCCCGGTGGGAAAGGCAGCAGACGAAATCCATGCACCGGGGAAAAAGCCGTTCGAGGAGAGGGTGCATTTTAACAGGTGGAGATGATGTCCGCACCCAAGTGTCCACCAAAAAGGAGTTCTTGTTAATTACCGCAGGATTGTAATATAATATGAATTACAATTCAGCAAGATCCGCCCAATGGATTTCGCTGACAGGAGCCCACTATTATAGTGGATGGGAATAAGACCGTTACATTCCCTTAGGAAATGCTCGGGGGAGGGATCAACGGCTGAAAACGGTCGTTAAAGGAGGTACGGATATGCCGTTTATAGGTTCAAAGGTCAGCATCAAAACAACAGATGCTCAAAAAGAGGAATTGAAGAAAAAGCTCGGACAGGCTATCGCCATCCTTCCGGGGAAAAGCGAAAGGTGGCTGATGGTCGAGCTCGAGGATGAAAAGAAGCTCTATTTCGGAGGAGACGACAGCGCTCCCACCGCATATGTGACAGTCAGCGTTCTCGGCAATCCGGATTCGTCATCATTTGCGAAGATGACGGCTGAGCTTACAAAAATTTATAAAGAGCTTCTCGGCATAAGTCCCGAAAGACTTTATGTAAAATATGACACAACGCATGACTGGGGTTGGAACGGAGGCAATTTTTAGGAGGGGTATATAATTATGGACGACGTAAAAAAGAATGATGAAGCAGCTATCATGGAGAAAGAAGAGTTGAAAAAAGTAACGGCAGCGGAAGACTCGGTCGTTTCGGCAGAAGAGGCAGAACATGCTAAGGAAGGGGCTCCCGCAGAGGTGATTCCGTCGATGGATGAATTCAAGAACGAGATTGACCATAGCTTCCGTAAGCTTAATGTAGGTGATATCGTAGAGGGAACGATCATAGGCGTTTCCGATACACAAGTAACGGTTGACCTGAACTCTTATTCGGAGGGTATCATTCCGATCGAGGAGCTCAGCAATGATCCCAAGTTTTCCATAAAGGCGGACGTTGAGATCGGCACGAAGGTCAGCGCCACAGTCCTTCGTGAGACAAGGGAAGGAGTGTTCGTTCTTTCGCTTAAGGCGGCAGATGACGTTCTTGCCTGGGATAAGCTCGAGGCAGCCAAGAACGAAGGAACCATTGAAAAAATCAAAGTCAATGAAGCAGTTAAAGGCGGTGTTGTGACATTCCTTTACGGAATCCGCGCATTTATTCCCGCATCACAACTTGCGCTTCAATATGTTGAGGATCCGGCAACTTTTGTCGGTAAGGAGCTTGAGGTTGTGATCACAGAGGTTGACCGTGAGAAGAAAAAGCTCATCCTTTCCGCAAAGAACGTTCTTCGTGAGAAGGCAGCAGAGGATAAAAAAACACGTATTGGCAGGCTTCAAAAGGGCATCATAACAACCGGTACGGTTGAGAAGATCACCGATTTCGGAGCATTTGTTAATATCGGTGAGGGTCTTTCCGGGCTTGTTCATATCTCGCAGATCAGCTTCAAGAGGATCAAGGCCGTTAAGGAAGTCCTTAAAGAGGGCGACACAGTCACCGTCAAGGTCATGGACGTTAAAGACGGCAAGATCTCTCTCAGCATAAAGGCGGCTCTTGAGAAGGAAGAGGAAGCCGTTGAGGACGCGGTAGATGATGTTGCCGAAGAGTACAGCGACGGAGAAGGCCCGACTACTTCGCTCGGGGCGCTTTTAAAGGGGCTGAAACTTTAAAATATTGTAATAAGACAGGGGCTGTGGACCATATTAGTCTCCTCGCCCGAAGTGTTCTCCTAAATGCTCTGTCGAATGTCGGTACTTAGTGACCGTGTTTTGGTCACTTATGTACCGCTACTTACGTTGCCGTAGTTTGCTCCGTAGTAAACTGCGACATGGTCGATATTGAGGTAGCGACCGTTGTTTGTTCTCGAGTAGAAGATGAGGTCACCGGGCTTCAGTTCATTGGGATCCAAATATCCGTCACCGAACAGGTTAGGTCGCAGAGACCTTCGCAGTGAACGCTTATATAGGTGTTTCCGAGTTTCTTGGCTTTTACGTTGCCTTCGCCGTCTACGCTGACGATCTTTTTATCTCCAGACGTGTACGAGACCGGTATCCCTTCGGGAAGTCCCGTAACAGTCAGAACGTTAGTCTTTTTCTTCTTGATGAGCATCATCTCGTCCGAAAGCCTGGGGTCATAGACATTAATGATTTGCTGCAGAGTCACATTTTTCATGGGGTTTGCGAGGTTTCCGGTTAACGTGGATCCGGGTCATTTGTCATCCTTGCCGGTACGATCACACTCGTTCGCATATAAAGTGAAACCCGCCGCTGCCGTCCGTTTCGAGGATGCAGTAGGAGGGGAAGCCGTCGCGGGGACGTGAGATGCTGCCGGGATTGCAAACAATGCGCCCGTCTCTTTCGAGGAGCTTCTGTACATGTGTGTGTCCGGAAAGAAGAACATCGTAGCCGTTTGTACGGGCGAATTCAAGGAGCTCGCTGTCGGGCAGAAACTGGATCCGGTTTCCGTGTTCGATGTGGATGATCTTGCCTTCGAGATTAAGGTTTATGCGGGAGGGCTCCTGTGAGAACATATCGCAATTGCCTGTTACTCCCGTAATGGGAGCACCGAGGAAGCTTCTGATGTAGTCAAAATCTGAAGTTCCGTCACCGCAGTGAATTATCAGATCGATCTTTCCGATCTGACCCCGTAAAAGCTCAATGTTGTCCGTCCTCCCGTGGGAGTCGCTGATGATGAGTATTCGCATATTGTAGTCCTTATTTCCTTTAATTCTGTTGTCATCGGAGCAAGATTCGCTGTTATGCTGTTATTGCCGGGCTAACCCTTGGAGCAGAGTACCGTTATCGCAGTATTTCTTCTATGGTTGAAACCGTACTGAAGCTGCCCGAGTGCTCCGAGATGATGTCCTTCATGATCGGGAGTTCAAAGTAGCTGATAAAGCATATGAGAGTGTGGTTGTCGCCTGCGATCGCGCCGCGCGAATCCATGATCGTGCAGGTCTTGTTGAGCTTGGCCTTTATGTCCCTGATGATGCCATCCTGATCCTGCGTGATGATCGTAACCTGCTTGATGGACTCGAAGTGGTCGGTATAATGGTCGATCACGAGAGTTGCCACGAAGTACACAAGGAGGCTCATAAGCGCTGCGGTCACATCGATCACGAAGAAGACCGTTATGTAAACGAGTGCGTTGAAGGCTAAAAGCACGGGCGTCATGCTGTAGTTGCGTCCTGTTTTGTCGGAGAGCTTTTTAACGATTATGTTGGCGAGTATTTCCGAACCGTCGATACAGCCGCCGTTCCTGAGTATGAGGGAAAGACCGGCG
>JAEEIH010000140.1 GCA_016281275.1 Lachnospiraceae bacterium
CGTTTCCTGTGAGGTTGATATCTACGGATGTCTTTCAGAGTTCATCGGTACCTGCGTAAGCGAAGATGTTGTTACACTTCTTGATATCAACAACTCCGTACCCGCTGATATGTACAAGGAATCTATCGAGGGCAAGTTCCCCTACACCCACAAGGATACATTCATGGGATTCCATTGCGGTAATACCTGCTCGAAGAAGATGGCATTCTGCGAGATGAGATATCAGAAGATCATGGCAAGAGCACTTCCTATCGAGGTTACAAACGGAACTCTCGAAGGCGACATCGCTCCCGGCAAGATCACATTCTTCCGTCTCCAGTCAACAGCTGACGCACTCCTTCGCGGTTACATCGCTCAGGGCGAGGTTCTTGACGTACGTACAAAGTCATTCGGTGCTATCGGCGTATTCGCTATTCCCGAGATGGGCAGATTCTATCGTCATGTACTCATTGAGAAGAACTTCCCTCATCACGGCGCTGTTTGCTTCGGTCACTTCGGCAAGGCTCTCTTTGAGGTATTCAAGTACATCGGTGTTCCGATCGAAGACCTCAACTACAACCAGCCCGCATCTCTGCCTTATCCTACAGAGAACCCTTTCAAATAAGAGTCTTTGGATAAAAAGCTTTATTTGATAAATGATCTGTACCGGCAATTTGCTGTATCAGATACCTTTACATAGTGCAAAAACAGATAATAATGCATGATAAACCGCTGTATTGTTTATAATACGGCGGTTTATTAGCATTATACGAGTATTTGGGAGCAATTTTTGAGAAGTACGCACATATCAATTAAAGCTATAATTTAATGAGCGCATTTTTCGGATGCTTATAAAAAGTGCATATAAGGGGTCAGGTACGTTTTATATTCTGGGAAAATATAGAAACAAAATAAATCAGGAGGCTTTTAAAGTGAAAAAGGCTAAAGGACTGATCGTATTTGCTGCCGTTGTTGTTTTCATTATCGGATTTGTTCTGATCATGGGACTTTTTGAAGATGACAACTATCTCGAAAAGTATCAGGGTACGGATCTTTCGTATGATATAAGAGGACTCGGTCGTGAAAACACCTACAAACTCTTTAAACTTGCACACGAATCGTCGCCACTTGCCGGCGAAGGCTTTGTCGTCGAAGCGGCTGATTATATATCGGGTTCCGATGTAAGCATTATGGATGAGTGCGACGGAGTACAGCGTGTACTTTATACCGGTGATTCCTCGGAAGTAACTTGGGAGATTAACGCACCGGAATCGGCTCTTTATAATGTGGCGATAAAATATTTTCCCGTTAAAAGCCGCGGCGTCGAGATAGAGAGAGAATTCCTTATCAACGGAGAAGTTCCTTTTGTCGGTGCCGAAGATCTTGCTTTTTCACGTATTTGGACAAATGCATCCGAAATTCATGTGGATAATCGTGGCAATGAACTTCGTCCTTCACAGACCGAAAGATTTGAATGGCAGGAGGAAGTGTTCTCGGATTATCTCGGATACGAAATTGAACCCTATCGTTTCTGGCTTGATAAGGGCAAGAACACAATTTCTCTTAAGGCAGTTAATGAGCCTGTCATAATTAAATCCATAGAATTTTTGCCGATTGAAAAGAATTATACATATTCTCAGTATTCGAACGATCATAAAAATATGATTTCCTCGTCCGAAGCTCTTTCGTATGTTAAAAAAATTGACGGAGAGAGCGCTACCGGAAGATCTGATGCTTCTCTTTACGCACGTTTTGACAAATCCGTTTCCAACACGGATCCCTACAGTATTACAGCCACAAAACTCAATTATATCGGCGGCGACGCATGGAAGGTTCCCGGTCAGTGGATCGAGTGGGAATTTGAAGTACCCGGAGACGGTTTTTATAATATCACAATAAAAGGACGACAGGGTTATCAGCGCGGAGGTATTTCTTCCAGAAAGATCATGATCGACGGAAAGCTTCCTTTCGAAGAAGCCATGGCGATCGGATTCGTTTATAACACGGATTGGGATATGATCACACTGTCCGACAAAGACGATAATCCCTTTGATTTTTATCTTACAAAAGGCAAGCATACTATTAGACTTGAAGCCACGCTCGGAGATCTTGGCAATGTTCTTAACGATCTTTCCGACAGCGTTTACCGTCTTAACCTTATTTACAGAAAACTGATCGTTCTTACGGGAACCAATCCGGATGCCCACAGAGATTACAATATAAAGGAAGTTTACCCCGATATAGTTGAGGCGATGGGACTTGAGAGCAAGCGTCTCTTTAAAACCGTTGACGATTATCTTGCGATCACCGGTGAAAAATCGGATCAGATCGCAAACGCGATCACCCTTGCTTCGCAGCTTGAACGTTTCAATAAGGATCCGCGTGACATCACCAAAACACTTACAAATTTCAAAGAAAACATTGCTGCTCTCGGCACATCGATAAACACTATCAGTGAGAGTAAACTCGACATAGACTATATTGTTGTTCAAGGCAAGAATACCGAGAAAGTGGAAGACAGCGCGGGATTTTTCTCAAATCTCTGGCATGATATAAAATCTTTCTTCGTTTCATTCTTCTATGACTACAACTCAATAGGTGATGTTTACGAAGAAGACGATGAGGATACCATCGAGGTTTGGCTCCTCGCGGGTCGCGATCAGAATGACATCATGAAGATGATGGTTGATGATACATTTACGCCCAATACAGGAATTAAAGTAAATGTACAGCTTATTCAGGCTGATGCGCTTCTTCCGGCTGTTGTTGCGGGAAAAGGACCCGATGTTGTTCTTACGGGCAACCAGCAGGATCCCGTTAACTACGCTCTTCGTAACGCCGTTGAGGATCTTACACAGTTCGATGATCTGGACGAAGTGCTTTCGGAATATCCCTTAAGCTCGTATCGTTCGTATCTTTTTGAAGGAGGTATGTACGCGCTTCCCGAGACACTCAATTACAACGTTATGTTCTATCGTAAGGACATTCTTGAGGAGCTCGGTCTTGAGCCGCCCGAAACATGGGACGATCTCATCAACATGCTTCCCACCATTCAGGGTAACAGCATGACTCTTGCCGTTCCTTCTACTGAGCGTAAGATAGGCAACGTGATCAACCCCGACCTTTCACTTTTAATATCGATGACATATCAATATGGCGGCGATTTCTATGACGATGCGGGAAAGAAGATTCAGATCGACAACGAAGAATCTGTCAGAGCTTTCACGAAATACACAAGCTTGTTCGTTGATTACGGAATTCCGCTTGAACTTGATTTTGTAACACGTTTCCGCTCCGGAGAAGTACCGATCGGTATCACGGACTACAACACGTTTAACACGCTCGTTCTTTCCGCTCCCGAGCTCCGCGGACTTTGGGATTTTATGCCTCTTCCGGGAGTCAGAAAAACAGATGCCAACGGCAATGAATACATTGACAGATCCGTGCACGGATGGGGTCAGTGCTCGATGATGATCAAGACGGATGATGAAAAAGTCAAAAAGAATTCCTGGGAATTCCTTAAGTGGTGGGCTTCATCGGAAACACAGGTTCGTTACGGCAGAGAGCTTGAGTCCGTTATGGGATCTGCGGCAAGGTATGCAACAGCCAACGATGTTGCATTTAAGCAGCTGGCGTGGAGCGCTGACCAGATAGAAGTTCTTGAAGAACAAAGAAAATGGGCGAGAGGATTCAGAGAGATCGCCGGCGGATATTACACAAGTCGTCATCTCACGAACGCCGTGCGTAAAGTGGTCAATCAAAAGCTTGACCAGCGTGAGGTTCTGCTCGACTACGTCAGAACGATAAATGAAGAAATTACAAAGAAACGTAAAGAATACGGTCTTGAAGTAGATTAAAGAAAGGAGGAAGCCATGTCATCATTTGCAAAATCTTATGTTAATATGAAAAAGACCAATGCGCGTATCGCGTGGAAGAAAGCAAAGAACATGAAATCGTGCTATCTTTTCCTGCTTCCTTTCTTTGTGCTCTTTTTCACATTTTATATATTGCCGATCTTTTCGTCGATATATTACAGCTTTACCTACTATAACATTCTGGAACCCCCGAAATTCATTTTCCTGCAGAATTATATAAACCTTATCCTTCAGGATGACGTTTTCCTTATTGCGATCAAGAACACTTTTATAATTGCGGTTATTACCGGTCCGATCGGATATATGCTGCAATTTGTCTGTGCATGGTTTATCAATGAGCTTCCCAAATGGCTCCGCGCGATCGTTGTAATCATGTTTTATTCGCCGTCTATTGCCGGAAATATATATTATATTTTCTCGATTTTCTTCCGTGGCGATGCCTATGGTTATGTTAACGGTATTTTGATCGATCTCGGTATCATAAATGAACCTATATTCTTCCTGACCAATCCGGAATACATGATGGGACTTATCATAGCCGTTCTTTTATGGCTTTCGATGGGAGCCGGATTCCTTGGCTTTGTCGCCGGTCTGCAGGGTGTAGATAAGGCGCAGTATGAGGCCGGGTATATTGACGGTGTCAGAAACCGTTGGCAGGAATTGTGGTATATAACGCTTCCCAACATGAAGCCTATGCTTTTGTTCGGTGCTGTTATGGCAATTACATCGTCGTTCGGCGTAAGCGCGCAAACAATGGCACTTTGCGGTTATCCCAGTACGGACTATGCAGCGCGAACCATTGTAACACACCTTTACGACTATGGTTTCACACGATTTGAAATGGGTTATGCTTCGGCAATCGCAACAATTCTTTTCCTCGCGATGATACTTTGCAACAAGGCGATCCAGGCTCTCTTGAGAAGAGTAGGTCACTGATCGGATAATTTGCCAAAAATAGTTTTATTATGAAGAGCAAACAGAAGTAAACAATCACTTCTGAACGGAGAGATATTCATATGAAAAAATCTGCAAGCACATATCACAAGAAGCCTAAGATACTTCGCAGGCGTCAGCCGAATCGTTCCAGGGGAGGAGATATAGGAATCTATATCTTCCTTGCGATCATGTCCCTTATTATGGTTGCACCTCTTGTTTTTGCGATAAATCAGTCACTTAAGCCGATGGACGAGCTTTTCCGCTTCCCGCCCACTTTCTTCGCGAAGAATCCGACTTTTGATAACTTTACGGATCTGTTTGTCACGATGAATAAATCGACGGTTCCGTTCTCACGTTATATTTTTAATACTTTGTTCACTACTGCGGTAGGTACTGCGGGACATCTGCTTATCGGTTCTATGGCAGCATTCGTCCTTGCAAAATATAATTTCCCCGGAAGCAGGTTCTTCTTCGGTATTGTGGTTACAGCACTTATGTTCACGGGTTCGATCCTCATGATACCCAACTACCTCATCATGAATTCTCTTGGATGGATCGATTCGCTTCTGGCGATAATTGTTCCTGCATTTGCCTCGCCGATGGGTGTTTTCCTTATGAAACAGTTTATGGAAGGATTGCCGACCGCGCTCATAGAAGCGGCGAAGGTTGACGGAGCAACGGAATGGTATGTTTTCACAAGGATCGTTATGCCGAACGTTAAACCCGCCTGGCTGACCATGATCATTTTCTCGGTTCAGTCACTTTGGAACAATCCCGCTTCTGTATATATTTATTCCGAGGAAAAGAAAGCACTTGTATATGCGCTTTCTCAGGTTTCACTCGGTGGTGTTGCAAGAACAGGTCAGGCTGCCGCTGTTTCGGTGGTTACAATGATCGTTCCCATTTTGTTGTTCATTATTTCCGAGAGCCAGATCCTTGAAACAATGGCAAGCTCGGGTATTAAGGATTGAGGTGACGTGCATGAAAAAAATAGCAGTTCTTCTGGCGTTTGTTTTTGTATTGACTGCGATTTCGCCTGTCGCCGTTTCACAAGCCGATACCGGATATTCCTATAACTATGACTTTTGGGGAGAAGTTGCCAATTCACCCAATCCCTTTGCTGTAAAGGCTACGCTCACTCACATCGAACTCGGTCTCGACAAGAAGCTTTCGAAAGCACAGGGATTATTTGTCAAAGACAATCTGATCTATATCTGTGATTCGGGAAACAACAGGATCGTTGTTATTGAATACGAGAACGAGGAATACAGATTAAAGGAGATCATAGAATCTTTCGAAGGCGCTGAGCTTAACACGTTCAATTCGCCGAATGATATTTATGTTACCGATGAGCATTATTTTATTGCCGATACGGAAAACAATCGTATCTTAAAGCTCACAAAAGATCTTCAATACGTGATGGAATTTACCAAACCCGATGATATAAATTTTGATCAGAGTATTACTTTCCTTCCTTCAAAGCTTATTGTTGACGGAGCAGACCGTGTGTTCTGTCTCGTTAAACGTGTAAACAAGGGAATAGTTAAATACGAAAATGACGGTCATTTTAACGGATTTGTCGGAGCTACTCCGGTTACATACAATCTTTTCGATTATATTTGGAAAACATGGATCGCTTCAGATGCGCAGGCAGATGCGATGGCTGATTTTGTTCCGACAGAGTATGACAACATTGCGGTTGACAGCGAAGGATTCATGTTCGTTACAACTACTAATTTTGACGAGGGGTCACTTGGCGGCGGCGGAGTCAATCCAATCAGGAGACTTAATTCGCTCGGCAACGATATTCTTATTCAGAACGGTGATTGGTATGTTATAGGTGATGTTGACTGGGCTACAAAGGGTGTATATACCGGATCGTCAAGAATTGTCGATATCACGGCGCTTGATGACGGAACATATTTCGGACTTGATCGTACAAGAGGAAGAATTTTCGGTTATGACGATCAGGGAAATATCCTTTGCTGCTTCGGCGGTAACGGCAATAAGGATGGATATTTCAGAATGCCAACAGCTATTGAACACATGGGTCACGATCTTCTTGTCCTTGATTCTCAGGACGCACAGCTTACCGTTTTTACACCTACATATTACGGGAAAAAGATATTCTCTGCGATCTATGAATATCAACAGGGTCGTTACGACAGATCGGCCGACGAGTGGAGAGAGGTTCTGATGCTCAACGGTAACAACGAGTTGGCTTATAAAGGAATCGGTCGTGCGCTTCTGAGGCAGGATAAATACGAAGAAGCGATGGAATATTTTAAAACCAAATATGCCGACAAGAATTACGGCGATGCATTCCAGCTTTACCGAAAACAATGGGTTGAAGATCACATCGTTGCAATATTCATTGTGATAGTTTTGCTACTTGTTGTACCGCTTCTGATAGGCAGGATCAAGAAAGTCAGATGGGAGGTGAAGGCATTTGAAAACGACAGCAAGAAAAATAATTAATTTATTTACAAACAGATCGGCTTATGACAGGTTTTTCAAGAGCCTTCGCTATGCACTTTATGTTATAGTTCATCCCTTTGACGGCTTCTGGGATCTGACACATGAAAAAAGAGGAAGTCTTGCCGCTGCAAACTTCATACTCATACTTTCACTGCTGACATCTGTTTTCAGGCTTGAATTTACCACGTTCCAGTTCCTCAAGGTTAATCTTGAGCGTGCCAATTTCCTGATTGAGATGCTTGGCATACTTCTTCCGTTTATTATATTTGTTGTTACGAACTGGGCTCTTACAACGTTGTTTGACGGAAAAGGAACGCTTAAAGACGTTTGGATCGCTTCGGCTTATGCGATGACTCCTTATCCGCTTATTGTAATTCCCAATACTATCCTCAGTAATTTCCTTGCGGAAGAAGAGGATACATTTAATTATTTTTTCCACGATTTTTCGATCGTTTGGGCAGCGTTGCTTTTTGTATCTGCAATCATGATGGTTCATGCATACTCTCTCGGAAAGACCATCCTTTGCATTATATTTACCATAGTGGGTATGGCTGTTGTGATTTTCCTGCTTTTGCTTTTCTTCAGTTTGATAAGTGATACGGGGGCGTATTTTTATTCACTATATAAAGAAGTCATCTTTAGATTATATTAAAACGCCATTATGTTCTGCAATGGTTGAGAAACCAATACAGGATCTTGTTTAGGGCGAGAAATCGGAAGCTGCTTATAAAAACGCTTCTAAAGAGGAGGATATCGTGGAAGGAAAGAAATCCTGGATAAAAACAATATTAAATTTCGTCATTCCGATAGCTGTATTCGGAATCATTATCGCGCTTTTGTTTATGATTCAGCCGGAAGAAGCAGAGGTTGTCGAGATTGAAATAAGAGGAGGAGAGCCCGCGGAAGGAACGGCAGTTATTGAAAATGATAACCTGATTTTTTCTATGGATCGATCAACTACTCGTTTTTCGATCACGGATAAGGCAACCGGAACCGTTTGGGAATCAAATCCCGCCGATGCGGATAACGACAATCTCGCTCCTACGATCGATAAGAAATCGAACCTTAAATCAACGCTTTATATCACCTACGGTAATATCAACGGTATCATGACCACTTACAATAACTGTACATACAGTATTGAAAAGGGAATATTTGATATTGAAGAAAATAAGGATTCGATCGTAGTTAACTATACTGTCGGCAATACAGAGAAGGAATATAAGATACCGCTTGCTTTACCTGAAAAAGACTTTAATGCCATCACCAAGAAGATGGAAAAGAAAGCCGCAAAACAGGTTAAGGAATATTACAGAAAGACGGACATTAATAAGCTCAGAGCTCAAGACAACAAGGAGGAACTTCTTGCGAGCTACCCCGATCTTGCAGAAATGAAGCTTTATATTCTTCGTGACGGTGTTGCACAACATCTTAAAGCTGCCATCGAGACATATTTCTGGGATGCCGGTTATACCGAAGAACAGTATCAAGCTCATCTTGAACGTTATTCGACCAAAAAATCGGAAGATATTCCGTTGTTTAATATTTCTGTTGAATATAAGCTTGCCGGTCGTGATCTTGTCGTATCGGTTCCGCTTAATAAGATCGAATACAAGCCCGACTATCCTATTACCAACATAGAGATACTTCCTTATTTCGGTGCGGGCAGTACCGAAGATACCGGATTTATTGTAATCCCCGAAAGCGGCGGAGCCGTTATAAACTTTAATAACGGTCGAAGCGCACAGAATGCATATTATGCCAATGTTTACGGTTGGGATTATGCTTCGTCGAGAACAAGCGTTGTCACCGAAACAAGAAATGCATTTCCGATGTTCGGTCTGTCGAAGAACGGAGCATCTTTCCTTTGCATGCTTGAAGATGGGGCATCCTACGGAAACATAAACGCTGATGTCAGCGGTCGTTTCGACAGCTATAATCATGTGGATGCCGGGTATTCGCTTATTCATTATGAATCATATGACGTTTCCGGAAAATCAAATGCGGCATTTTATATCTACGAAGAAAATCTTCCCGATCAGACTATTACACAGAGATATCGATTCGGAGATGATGACAACTACAGCGATATGGCTGCGGAATACAGGAAGTATCTGCTTGACAGATATCCTTCACTCGGTTCCAAAAAAGGTAACGGAATGCCGACGGTTGTTGAAGTGATCGGTGCCATCGATAAGGTTCAGCAGACTGCCGGTATCCCTTATAAGCAGCCTCTTGAGCTTACGACATATGATGAGACGGTTGAGATTGCGGATGAACTTAAAAACCTCGGAGTTGATGATTTCAGTCTTAAGCTCACCGGTGAATTTAATGACGGTGTTAAACACTACGTTCTGAAGGATGTCGATTATATTTCAAAGCTCGGCGGCAAGAGCGACTTTATGGATATGCTTGAAGCTCTTAAACAGAGAAATATCAAAACATATCTTGAGGGTCAGACGGATTTCGCATATGACTCAGGAATGACGGACGGATATATCGGGTTCAGGGATGCAGCGAAATTTGTTTCAAGAGAACAGTGTGAGCTTTATGATTATTCGATAGTATGGTACGGTCAGGAAGATTACAATGACCCTTACTATCTTGTTTCGCCCGAATACAACAAAGAATGCTTTGATATATTCAAGGATTTTACCGATAATAACGGGTTGGGAATGGCGCTTCGAAATACCGGATATCTCCTTAACAGTAATTATAATCCCAAAGAAAGATTCAACCGAGAAGAATCAAAGGCGCTTTCGAGGGAAATGCTTGAGGCGGCTTCTGAGTATGGAACAATTATCAACGAGGGTAACGATTACGCTCTCGAATATGCGGATATCGTTACTTCCATGGATATAAGCAATTCCAATATGGCCATCATTGATTATGATATTCCTTTCTACGAAATGGCTATTCACGGTCTTGTTGATTATACCGGTGTTCCGATCAATCTTTCGGAGGATTTCGAATACGAACTTCTTAAATCAGCCGAATTTGGCGCAGGACTTTCATTTACATTTATGAAATGCGCACCTGACAGAATTCAGGAAACAATGTATTACAATTATTACGGTGCAGCTTTTGATCTCTGGAAGGATAAGGCAGCCGAGATATATAAACGCTTTAAGAATGATTTTAACGGCGTGGCGAACAAAAAAATGATCAGGCATACGGTTGATGATAATAATATCCGTATCACCGAATATGAAGACGGAACCAAGGTATATGTTAATTACAATTATAAGGATCTTCAAGCAGACGGCATTAATGTTCCTGCCAGGGACTATGTTGTAAAGAGAGGTGAGTGACAGATATGGCAAAAGAAAAGAAAAACAAAACTAAGATGTCGCTTGCCGGAAGAAGAGCTATTTTCGGGTATCTGTTCATACTTCCTTTTTTGCTCGGATTTCTTCTTTTCATGGCAAAACCGCTCATTCAGTCTTTGATCATGTCATTTTCGGATGTGAATGTTGGAGCAAACGGATTTGATCTTACATACGCGGGGCTTAAGAATTATGAAAGAGCGCTTACAATAGATCCCAATTTTAATATCATGTTGGTCGATGAAATATCCAAGATGATTCTTAATTCTTTGGCTACGATCATTTTCAGCTTCTTTATTGCGCTTCTTCTTAATCAGAAATTTAAGGGGAGAGCGTTTGTAAGAGCCGTGTTTTTCCTTCCGGTTATCTTTTCGTCGGGCGTTATCGTCGGCCTTGAGTATAACAACACTCTTCTTGCCGGAATGAAGCAGATGATCGAGGAATCGTCCACTTCCGGAATTGCGGATACGCTCGAAACTATTCTTGCAAATTCCGATCTCGGTGACGGACTGATAGAAACTATCATTACGCTTGTAAATTCGGTATATGATATTGCGATAGCTTCGGGTATCCAGATCATTATCTTCTTATCGGCACTTCAGACCATACCTAAGAGCATGTACGAAGCTGCTGATATAGAAGGATGTACCAAGTGGGAGAGTCTTTGGAAGATCACTTTCCCCATGATAAGCTCCATGTTCCTTGTTAATTGGATATATACCATCATCGACTTTTTCATGAAGTCAGACAACCAGGTAATACAGCAGGTTCAGGCGGAAGTTACGCGAAACCTCGACTTTGGTTACGGTTCGGCGTTGTCGTGGATCTACTTCGGAATTGTTATTGTTTGGATAGGTATATCTTCGCTAATAATCTCGAGGGTGGTGTACTATTATGAGTAAAGCAAAAGCAGCAACAGAGGGACGCAGATCCTTCAGCGAAAGAAACAGACTGAGCGGTGGTTATCTTTTGAAGAAAACCGCCGGATCGATCATGATAAAAATCCTCAGATTTGTTCTTATCTTCGGTCTGTGTTTTATGATACTTGAACCGATCGTTAACAAATTCTGTGTCAGTATCATGACGGAAAAGGATCTTTATGACACAACCATAAATATTCTTCCGCGTCATCTTACAACAGGTAATTATGCGGTTGTTACAGAACTTATGAATTTCTGGGAAGCGCTGTTTAATTCATTGTGGATAGCGCTTGCCGTATCGATTGTTCAGATTGCCGCTTGTACTTTGACCGGATACGGATTTGCCAGATTCAAATTCCCGTTGAAGAAATTCTGGTTTGCCTGTGTTATTTTGATCATCCTTATTCCGCCTCAGACAATAGCTTCGCCTCTTTATCTTCATTTCAGGTTTTTTGATATTTTCGGATTGTTTGAAGCTATAACCGGAACACCGATAAATCTGAGAGGCTCCGTGCTTCCTTATTTCTTTATGTCAGCCGGCTGTATGGGACTTAAGGACGGACTTTACATTTTCCTTGTTCGTCAGTTCTTCAGAGGTATCCCCAAGGAGCTTGAGGAAGCGGCTTATGTTGACGGTTGCGGAACACTTCGAACCTTTATCAAGATAATGCTTCCCGATGCGAAGCCTATCCTGACATCGTGTTTCCTGTTTTCTTTTGTATGGCAGTGGACGGACAGCTTTTATTCGGCTCTTTTCCTTGGCGGAAAGAAGCTTCTTTCGACGGGACTTGCTTCGTTGGCCGATAATTTCAGTAATTATATGCAGGTGACTTATCAAAGAGCGGGACAGACTTCCGAGGCTCTTTTGCAGCAGATGAATGCAACAGGCGTTCTACTTGTTGTTACACCGATCATTCTCCTTTATCTTGTGGCTCAGAAGGGGTTCGTGGAATCACTTTCATCAACCGGTATCAAGATGTAGTCGGCTTGACTGCTTACATCGGCTGAATTATAATGTATATTGGTGCTGACAAAAAGCACTGATGTGTCCGCAACGCGGACTCTATAAAACGACACCTTCATGGTGAGAAAGAGAGAGGTTTTATGAAAAAGACTGGTAAGCTTGTGGCACTTCTTATGATCCTTGTTCTCGTTCTTTCGTGTGTAGCTTGTTCTTCATCAGGCGACGAGACAAAGACAAACGGCGGCGCAACAACGACTGATTCGAAGGATAATGCAACTACTCCTTCGAATGACACAAAGGATAACTCTTCAGCACCTTCAACTTCGACGGATGATTCCGATGATCCGGATGATGCTGCATCTGTTGATGCAGATGATGAAGAGGAAGAGGAAGAGGATGATGAATATCCTGATGTTATCCTTGGCGCAGACGGTAAGCCCATTGATCTCGGCGGTATGGAGATCAAGATTGCCGCTTGGTGGGCTAATCCCGATCCCGATGAGTCTACTGCATACGGCGAGGCTACAAAGAATTATCGCGACTGGTTCCAGAAGACTTATAATTTCACGATCAAAGAAGAATCTATCGGCAGTTGGGAAGATTATCCTTCACTTCTCACTAATTTCTGTACAACTGGCGGCGATGAGAATTACATCTTTGTTTGCGACGAGAGAAGCTTCAGCGGTTTCAGATCAGGTCTTTACAAGGATCTTACTACACTTGATTGCCTTGACTTTACGGATGAGAAGTGGGACAAAGGAGCTCTTGATTTCCTCAGACTCGGCGATTCTATCTACGGTATGAGAGCAGAGAGACCTGAGCCCCGTGGAGGTATCTTCTTCAACAAGAGACTCCTTCAGGAAGCAGGTATCGATCCCGAATCTCTTTATGACATGCAGGCTGCAGGTACATGGGATTGGGCAGCATTCGAAGATCTTTGCGCAAAACTTACCCGTGATACAAACGGCGACGATATCCCCGATATCTATGCTATGAGCTCTACAAACTATGACTTTATGAAGCCTTGTCTCGCTTCGAACGATGCATACATCATCAAGCGTGATGCTTCCGGCAAGTTCTACAACGCTACAGGTGAAGACAACTTTATCGAGGCTTGGGACTGGGCAAAGGATATGCGTTCGAAGTACGAGATGCCTCAGCCTGAGGATGCTAAGTATGACTTCCCTTATACAGCATTCCTTAACGCTGAAGTAGCCCTTCAGGCAGCTGAGGAGTACAGAGTTACAGAGAATCAGGCACTTGCTGATGATTTCGGATTCGTTGTATTCCCTAAGGGACGCGCTGTAAGCGATTACTCTTGCTATTCATACGATCACCTTCGTGTTATCCCTGCCATCTATGATGATGAGAGAGCATGGAAGATCGCATTCGCTTTCAATCTTTACACAAATCCCACACCCGGTTACGAGGATGTTGATGATTGGAAGACAAATTATTATACTCTGTTTAGGGATACACGTTCCGTAGATGAGACTCTTGAGATCCTCACAAGGAATCCCAAGCCTCAGCTCTTCCCGCTTGTTGATAATGTTAACCGCAGCAACTCCTACTTCTGGAATATTGATTACAAGACAGGTCAGGAGCAGTACGAAGAGATGAGAGACGAAATCGATTATTACGTAAGTGTTGCAAACAGTTATTGATCGTATTGTTCTCAGATAAAGGTATATGAATGATCAGGAGAGCCGCCCGGATGATAGGACGGCTCTCTTAAATTATTTCTAAGAATAACGGCAAACAGGGTCGATGTAATACTTTATAATTGTTTTTTTCACAGACAGATGATTGTAAATATGATAAATGTGCGAAAATGAATGATTTCAAAAGGTTTGTGGTATTGACTTTTATGAGCGTAGTGATATTATTACAAGATATTAAGATAAAAATGCAAAGAAGGGAAGGATGTTTATGCAGAAGAAAGACATTGATTGGGGCAGCTTAGGATTTGGCTACATTCAGACTGACAAGAGATACGTTTCCGATTTTAAGGACGGAAAGTGGGACGAGGGTCGTCTTACAGAGGATGCAAACGTTGTCCTTAATGAGTGTGCAGGCGTTTTCCAGTACGCTCAGACCGTATTCGAAGGCCTTAAAGCCTATACAACAGAGGACGGCAGGATCGTTACTTTTCGTCCCGACCTCAACGCGGAGCGTCTTGAGCAGTCGGCAAAGAGACTTGAGATCCCTGCTTTTCCGAGAGACAGATTTATTGACGCAGTAAAGCAGGTTGTTGCGGCAAATGCAGCCTATGTACCTCCTTTCGGATCGGGTGCAACCCTTTACCTTCGTCCTTATATGATGGGCACAAACCCTGTAATCGGTGTTAAGCCCGCTACGGAATACCAGTTCAGACTTTTCGCTACACCTGTTGGACCTTACTTCAAGGGCGGCGTTAAGCCTCTTACTCTTAAGGTAAGCGATTTTGACCGTGCGGCACCTTGCGGAACAGGTAACATCAAGGCCGGTCTTAACTATGCAATGAGCCTTCATGCCATCGTTACAGCTCATAACGAGGGCTTTGATGAGAATATGTATCTTGATGCTAAGACAAGGACTAACGTTGAAGAGACAGGCGGAGCTAACTTCCTCTTCGTTACAAAGGATAACAAGGTTGTTACTCCCAAGAGTGACAGTATCCTTCCTTCGATCACAAGACGTTCGCTTGTTCAGGTTGCCAAGGAGTATCTCGGACTTGAAGCAGAAGAGAGAGTCATTCCCTTCGAAGAAGTCAAGGATATGGCTGAATGTGGTCTTTGCGGAACCGCAGCCGTTATCTCACCCGTCGGCAAGATCGTTGACCACGGCAAAGAAATCTGTTTCCCGAGCGGCATGACAGACATGGGTCCCATTACCAAGAAGCTTTATGAGACGCTCACAGGTATCCAGATGGGCAAGATTAAGGCTCCCGAGGGATGGATTTGCGAGATTATGTAAATGGTCTTTTATGAATTGAGTTCAGGACAAATAGGAGAATAGTTATAAATATGTACATAGCGGCGTAAAACCCGCTATGTTTTTTTTGCAATAAATAAAACCATCTGCTGCACTATTTTGCAACAGATGGTCTGAATGAAATGTCTTACTGTAGTAAAGGTTTTATTCCGCCGCTTCCGAATTGTTTCCGATATAATTGTTGATATTGATTCCGCTGTATCCGAGAGTGGAAGCAAGACCCACTTCGTCAAATTTACTGTCTTCAAGATTAACATCATATACAGGTCTTGTTGCTTTGTATATGAGGCATCCGAATCCTACGATAACGGCTATCGCTATACAAACATAAAGCGCGCGGAAAAGCTTTTGCCTTTTAATGGCTGCTTTACGACCTGCTTTTTCTTTTTTGTAGGCATCTACTTTTTTTTGGCTCATATTATTTCCCCTTGCTTTCAATTTTAAGTCTGATATATTATAAACCAGCACGATCAAAGTTTCAATAACAGCAGTATTTATATTTGACCGATTTTTGTGATTATTCTATGAACAATTGTTGTTTGCAGGGAAAGGATCTGAAATGATTAGACATTTATTTATTCGCAGGTTGATTTCTTTGATAACGGTACTTGTGTTTACATTTGTATTCCTTGGCGCATGTGCCGGTGAAACCGATATGAATACCGATAATCAGAAGGCTGAATCATCAAATTCTTTATTTGATAATAACCGGTCTGAGGATGACTCTCCTTCCGATAAGGATAAAGCCGAAAGCGGTAACGGTTTATCGATCGAAAACAGCGATTTTTCCGAAGTCGATACGGATGAGAACGGAAACAATCCCGATAAAAACGAGGCAGCAGTATCTTTAGCCGAAGGCAGTGGTTCGAAAAAGGATAAGGATGAGAACAAAAATCAAGAAGATAATAAAACAGATATAACCGATGATACAAACGTTGAATCGGACAAAAACATAAACGATCGTGTTATCGAACACATCGATGATGATGTCGAGGGGCTTACGGGAGCTCTCGCTTTTGTCAGAAGGCTGAGACTCGGATGGAATCTCGGTAATACAATGGATGCGACAAACAATTCTTCGGGAGGTGCAAACCTTAAACTGGAATCATCCTGGTGCGGCGTGAAGACCACTCCCGAAATGATTGATACTCTTAAAGAGGCCGGAATCAAATCAATTCGTGTTCCGGTATCGTGGCATAACCATGTTGATAAAGATTACAATATAGATGAGGCATGGCTTGCAAGGGTTAAGGAAATTGTTGATTATATCATTGACAGGGATATGTACTGCATTATAAATATCCATCACGACAATTCAAAGGAATTTGTATATCCTACAAGTGAATATCTTGATCAATCAAAAAAATATGTCGGACGGATATGGGAACAGGTTGGGGAAAAATTCAGGGATTATGACGATCATCTGATCTTTGAATCCCTCAATGAACCCAGGCTTGTCGGTACCACAAACGAATGGTACCTTTCAAATAATGAAATTTGCAAGGATGCAGTAAGGTGCATAAACGAGCTTAATCAGCTTTTTGTAGATACAATACGTATGCAAGGCGGAAATAATTCGGAAAGGTATCTTCTGGTACCGGGATATGCAGCGCAATGGGGGGCTGCAACCGATGACGCGTTTGTTATTCCTAATGATACCGCCGAAAATAAGATTCTTATAGAAGTGCATGCTTATTCGCCGGAGAATTTCGCACTTACAGCGCCTACAGAATCATCAAGTACCGATGTCTTTGATGAAACAAGCGGTAAAAGTATTGCAGGGATCAATTCCATGGTTACGAAATTAAAGTCCGTTTTTATTGATAAAGGGATCGGAGTTGTCATTGACGAATTCGGTTCAAGAGACAAAGACGGCAATACTGATGCCAGGGTCAATCATGCTGCTTTTTATGTAAAAAAAGCACGTGAATACGGTATCACGTGCTTTTGGTGGGATAACAACATTTTTTCCGGTTCCGGAGAACGTTTCGGAATCTTTGACAGGAAAAGCAATACTGTAAGAAAACCCGAAATAATGCAAGCGCTTGTCGATAATTGCGGAAACCGGTAACTGTCGCCGATAGACACCCGGATCAATCGTTTTCGTGATTGTCGGAAAGATCCAGATCGTAGCTTCTTATCAGCCCCTTGTATTCGGTGGGGCTGATTTTTTTGATGGACCTGAAAGCACGATTAAATGTCGAAAGGCTTTTATACCCGCAACTTGTCGCAACTTCGGTTGTTGAAACGTTGGGATAAATCAACAGTTTTTCCGCATGACTGATGCGCTTTTGATTAAGATAATCAGTGAAAGACAGTCCCGAAAACTGTTCGAAGCGCTTCGAAAACTCGGAAGGTGACAGACCGATCATATCTGCAAGTTTTTTGTTTGTCAGGTCAGAGGAAAAATTCCAGCTTATATAATTGCATACAGCGAGAAATTTGTTGGCATATTCATGTTGTTTCTCAATCGGAAGATCGGGGAAAAATGTTTTGGTTTCAAGATTTGCCCGACCTAAAGTAACAAAAAATTTGATTATAAGAGAGAAGAGTATCGGATCCTCATATGCGGTTTCCTGGAAAAATTCGTACTCGATATCCTTAAGGCACGATGTGAGGATCGAGGCTGTTTTGGGATCATCACCGGCTTTGATATGTCTGAAATGATGAATCGATTCGAGAATGGAATTCATTCCCTGAAGGCTTGAAAACAGAGAGTAGTCAAACAGTGTTATAAGTCGTTCGCCTTCGTCGGGGGCATAAAGTGTATGCAACTCGCCCGGAGCAATGATAAAAACATCCCCGGGATTAATTCTGTGTCGTACTCCGTCGCAAAGAACATCATAATAATTTACATAGGGCATGATGATTTCAACGGATGTATGCCAGTGAGTGGCATAATCCTCGTTTTGAACATTATGATAAACGCGGATCCACTTCATTCTCGGAAGAGCGAGTGTGTTATTTTCCTGAACAACATAAGGATTATTCATCATGACCTCCCAAGCTTATGTTTGGCGTGAACTTTCATATTCACAATTACTGATTTTATCATATGCATAAAGTACATACAATTCAAAGAATGATTTTAATATATAAATTAACTTACTGTAAGATATTTCGGAAATAAATCGCGGTTTGCCCGAAAGAAAAGCATTAATCAATTACATAATCATAAAATGTGATTAGAACAACTATATCAAAAATAGCTATAATGTAGGATGAGGAAACAGAAGCGGTTATAACAACCGCTTCTAAAGAGAAACCCGGTACATAGTCGTGTTTTTGGACGAGAAAACAGAAGCGGTTATAACAACCGCTTCTAAAGAGAAACCCGGTACATAGTCGTGTTTTGGGACGAGGAAACAGAAGCGGTTAAAATAACCGCTTCTAAAGAGGAGATAAATATGAAAATGGGACCGATAGCGCCGCAGGATCCTGTAAGACAGCGGCAGTTTTACTATGTAATGCTTGATAAGCAGATAAGTATTTTCCCTTTGCCCGGCGGGAAAAATGCATCCGTTATCTTTGCAAATGACGGAAGACTCAGAAGTGCATCCGAACTTGTCGGTAATGTTACCGATGAGAAGATACTCAGTCTTCTTGCGACCACCGAAAATATCAGAAAGCTTGTTTACGGTATCGGTGTTTCCATGATCACCGACACGGGAGAAGGAGCAAAATTCTTTTTTGACCAAAACGGGAAAAACAGACCTGAAGGTACATCTTTAAGTACCGATATAACCGGTGACGGAGTAGAATATCTGATACCATTTGATTCATGTGAGTGGTGCGAAGACGATAAAGAGCCGGGACAGTTCAGATTTGAATTTGAGAGCAGCGATGTTCTTGCCACCGTCAATGTCAGGTTTTACTTAAATGACGGTTTTACTGCTCCTCCTTTTGAGGGAATCGATAAAGTGGATCCCACGTCGCAAGATTATAAGGACATGATCGAAAAAGGCGTGATGAGCCTCGGAGACACTTCAAGGCTTAAAGAGGTATTTAAGAGAGCACGCGAAGGAGTAGATGTAGCGATCACATTTATCGGCGGTTCGATCACTCAGGGAGCGGGTTCAAATCCCATTAATAAGGAATGCTATACATATAAAACTTTCGAAGGCTTTAAGAAACTTTTTGATCCAAAGGGCAAGGTTGATTATGTAAAGGCCGGTGTCGGCGGCACTCCTTCCGAACTCGGCATGATTAGGGTTGATAAGGATCTTATCAAATTCGGCGCGATTGAGCCCGATATCGTTGTTATCGAATTTGCCGTCAATGATGCCGGTGATGAAACCGGCGGCGATTGCTATGAGGGTCTCATAAGACGTTGTCTTAATATGAAAAAGAGTCCGGCAGTCATTCTATTGTTCTCTGTTTTTGTTGATGATTATAACCTTGAGGAAAGACTTGTACCGATCGGAAAATATTACAATCTGCCTCTTGTCAGCATAAAGAGCGCAGTAACGGATCAGTTCTATCTTAAAAAAGATGAAGGGCGAGTTATCGGAAAGAACGCTTTCTTCTACGATCGGTATCATCCTGCAAATATCGGTCATACCATAATGTCTGATTGTCTTATCAGACTTTTTGAGCGGGCAGACAAAGAAGAAGTACCTGAAGGTGAAAAGACGGACGGCTTTAAAGCAGCCTTAAGGAGCGACAGCTTCGATATGATTAATCTCATCGATCGGGCGCATAATGATTTTGGGGCTGTCATAGACCCCGGAAGCTTTACGGGTACGGATATAAACCTTCAGGCATGCCAGATGGATCTTTCTATTGAAAGTACTCCGCAATTCCCCGATAATTGGGCTCGTTTCGGGAAAGGCGACGAACCTTTCAGGATGACTTTGGAATGTAAGACGTTACTTATCGTATATAAGGACTCAAATTCACCTGATGAGGGTAATGTTGATGTTTTTGTCGACGGTAATTATGTTCGAAGCATTAATCCACGGGAAATCGGTTGGATCCATTGCAATCCGTTTGTTATAATACGTGAAAAAGAGACGGGTAAACACCTCGTTGAGATAAAGATGCAAAAAGGTTTCGAGGACAAGAATTTTACCATCCTCGGTTTTGGAATCAATCCCTGAGTTTGAGAAAGGAGCTTAAAATGATCACAAAGGAACGTATGATCGAGTGTCGTGAGAAGGCGGCAGAGCTTGTTGGGCAGATGACACCCGAAGAAAAAGTGTATCAGCTTCGTCACGGGGCACCCGCGATCGACAGACTCGGAATCCCATCTTATAACTACTGGAACGAATCACTTCACGGGGTTGCGCGTGCAGGTATTGCAACAGTATTTCCGCAGGCGATCGGTCTCGCCGCTACTTTTGATGAAGATCTTCTTGAGAAAGTAGGAGACACAGTTTCGACGGAAGGCAGAGCAAAATACTACGGACAGTTCAAGTACGGTGACCATGGCATATATAAAGGGCTTACTTTTTGGGCTCCGAATATAAACATTTTCAGAGATCCGAGATGGGGTCGCGGTCATGAAACATACGGAGAGGATCCTTTTCTTACTTCCAGGCTCGGTGTGCGTTTTGTAAAAGGAATTCAGGGTGACGACAGTAAATATCTTAAGGCTGCGGCATGCGCCAAGCATTTTGCCGTACATTCCGGACCTGAAGCCGTTCGCCATGGGTTTAATGCCGTTTGCAGCAAGCAGGATCTGAGAGAAACCTATCTGCCTGCTTTTAAAGCGCTTGTAAAGGAAGCCCGGGTTGAAGCTGTTATGGGTGCATACAATCGCACAAACGGTGAAGTATGCTGTGGAAGTAAGACACTTCTTAAGGACATTCTTCGTGATGAATGGGGATTTGAGGGTCATGTTACTTCCGATTGCTGGGCAATAAAAGACTTCCACGGCAATCACGGTGTTACAAAAAATCCCACCGAATCCGTTGCGCTTGCCATGAATAACGGCTGTGATCTTAATTGCGGAGACATTTACCAGTATCTTCTCGATGCTGTCGAAAAAGGTCTTACAACGCAGGAAAAGGTAGATAAAGCTCTGACAAGAGTTCTTGCTACACGTTTCAAACTCGGAATACTCGGGGATTCTTCCGATAACAAATATAACAAGATAGATTATTCATATGTTGATACCGACGAGGCAAGAGCGCTTAACCTTAAGGCTTCGCTTGAAAGTATCGTTCTTTTGGACAATAAGAATAATACTCTTCCTCTTGATGTTTCGAAGATTAAAACCATCGGAGTTATCGGTCCTAATGCCGATAACCGTAAAGCTCTTGTCGGTAATTACGAGGGAACGGCATCAGAGTATGTAACAGTTGTCGACGGAATCAGAGAAGCGCTCAAGGGAACCGGTGTTCGTGTTATGGTATCTGAAGGATGTCATCTTTATAAGGATAAGATGTCAGATCTTTCAGAACCCACCGGAGACAGATTTGCGGAAGCAAAGAGCGTTTGTGAGCACAGCGACGTTGTGGTTTTGTGTGTAGGACTTGATGCGTCGCTCGAAGGTGAAGAGGGCGATACGGGCAACGAATACGGAAGCGGTGATAAGCCTAATCTTTATCTTCCCGGTCTTCAGGGAAAGCTGCTTGAAGAAGTTACTTCCATGGGAAAGCCTGTGATTGTTGTCTGTCTCGCGGGAAGCGCCATGTATCTCGATAAAGCATTTGAAAACGGCGCCGCAACAGTTCTTGCTCTTTATCCGGGAGCGCAAGGCGGACGCGCCCTTGCACAGATTCTTTTCGGTGAAAAGTCTCCCGAAGGAAAGCTGCCCATCACATTCTACAGTGAAAAGAACACGCTTCCCGATTCGACAGATTATTCAATGAAGGGAAGAACGTACAGATATATGACTGAAAAGCCTTTTTATCCTTTCGGATACGGTCTTTCTTATACATCTTTCAAGGAAACGATCGAAAAGGTTGAAATCAACGGACAGATCACTCCTGCCGGAGTTGTTGCTTTTAAGAACGGTGATGTCTTGGATATCAGCGTCAATGTAGAGAATACCGGAAAATATGAAGGTGGCGCCACTGTTCAGGTATATGTCTCGTTTGAAGGAAAAGATGCTCCGGTAAGACAGCTTAAGGCTTTGAAGAAGGTAAGGCTTGCTGCCGGAGCAAAAGAAACCGTTAAGCTCTCGCTCACGGATGCTTCATTCGGTCTTTTTGATGAAGAAGGTATTTTAAAGCTCAACAAAGGTGATTATATTGTATCGGTCGGTGATTCTCAGCCCGACGAGAGAAGCGAAGAACTTACGGGTGTTGTGTGCAGTACGTTTAAGGTTAATGTTGCGGAGACCGTAAACATCTGATACTATCATCTTTGAGTTGCATCCGGAAGCAAATATCGCTTCCGAGGGAAAAGACAATATCATCGGGCAAATGATGTCTCATGGGATGCGTCATTTGCCCTTTTTATGAGGATAACGGTATGAAGATAATCTCAAACAGGATAAGCATAATATGCGGACATTACGGAACGGGAAAAACCAATCTCGCCGTTAATCTTGCGCGTGACCATGCAAGACAAGGAGAAAAGGTTACAATTGTTGATATGGACATTGTAAACCCTTATTTCCGTACATCCGATTACAGAAAGATCCTTGAGGATGAAGGGATTGATGTGATAGCTCCGGTGTTCGGAGCCACAAATCTTGATCTGCCTTCCCTACCTGCTGCAATGTATCTTGCTTTTGAAAAAGAGGGTACCGTAATCTTCGATTTGGGCGGTGATGATGTGGGCTCCACGGTTATGGGCAGATTCCGTGAAAAACTCGAAGGCAAAGATTACGAAATGCTTTATGTGATCAATAAATTCAGGGACCTTGACTGTGACCCATCAGAGACAGCCGGTATCCTTAAAGAGATCGAGGCTGTTACAAAGCTTAAAGCCACAGGAATCATCAACAACACCAATCTTATGTACGAAACAACCAAAGAACACATTGAAAAAGGCATTGAATATGCGCGTGAAACGGCACAGATACTCGGTTTGCCTGTGGTCGCCACAGTGATGAGGAGAGATATCGCCTCGGATCTTAATCTTGACTTCGGATACGATACCGGTGAGATAATACCTGTAGATATCATTGCGGGCCCGTCTTTTTGATGTTTACAAATCGGAAAGCGAGTGCTAGAATACTGTGTTATGTAAAAAAAGATGCAGGCGAGTGACTGCAGGAAGGAGAAAATATGGCAAAATTGATTATCAACGAGACGAATTGTAAGGGATGCGAGATGTGCGTGAATGCATGTCCCAAGCAGCTGCTAAAGCTATCGGATCATATTAACGGTAAGGGCTATCACCCCGTTATGATGACTGATGAGTCTGCATGCATTGGTTGCAAGTCGTGCGCCATTATGTGTCCTGATGTCTGCATTACAGTAGATAGATGATCCGGTGATAAAATAATGACAACTAGGAAATAGTACACTAAGGAGATTTAG
>JAEEIH010000011.1 GCA_016281275.1 Lachnospiraceae bacterium
AGCAGCCATCGGATGTTCGACTCTTCCGTAACTCGAAAGAAAAAGATCGAGTCTGTCTCCGAGTGACGCCTGGCTGTACTTGCTGACGATCATATCCTCATCGGGAAGGAAGCGGGCCTCTGTCTTCCCGCTGTCAAAATGAACGGTGTAAAGAGCGATCGTCACGGGCTCGCCTATTATTTCTTTATAATAGTCCCATGCGCTCTTTCTGCTTGAATTATAAGCGTAATACGCATCATCGCCCTGCTCGGCTCTGATCTTCTCCGCTTCTTTGGTATCCTTCTCATACAATTCCGAGGAAAGATCGTTGTAGGAAGGGATGTCATTTGTAGAGAACTTGAATTTATAATTCTTAAGGAAGTCTTTCGGCTTCTTTTCACAGTAATAGAACTCGCCCGATACAGGATAGTAAGTATCGGTCACAAGGTTTTTATCAAGTATATAGTTTCCGTCGGAATCCTTCGTGAGTTCCTTGTAATACCCGTGATCCCAGTCGTCATAAGAAAGGCCTCTCGTCTCTCTTTCGAAATCATTCATGCGGTAGTAGAGATATCCCTTGCTGTAACGCTTATTGTCGAGAGTCAACGAAAGCGGGATGTCCGTGTCGGAATAATTGTGCTCATAAGCGGGCTTTGCTCTGTCAGCACCCCACTTTGTATTCTTGAACACTGTAGTCAGTTCATCGTTACTGAGCTTTGTCTTGTTTGAGATCTTTGCGAGATTGTAACAGTTGCCGAATGCGTAGTTATTAATGCTCTTGATCGAAGCGGGAAGCGTGATCTCTTTGAGCTTAAGGCAGTAATAAAACGCATTGCTTTCGATTGAAGTAACCTTTTTGCCGAGGGTAACTATTTCAACGCCACTGTCCCTGCAGACACTGTCCGGGATCTTAGTGATCGCATCCGGGAATGTGATCTCTTTGAGCGATCCGCAATACCCAAACGCACTTTCCCCAAGCTCCTTGAGGGTCTTCGGGAGCTTTATGCTCTTAAGGTACCAGCAGCCCCAGAAGGCACCGCCGCCGATATAGGTCGGCCCGTCCTCGATCGTTACCTTCGTCAGGTTCTCATAATTCTTAAATGCCATGTCGTTGATCCCGACAACATCGTACTTAGCTCCGCTGTGCTTGACAACGGCAGGGATATCCAGGGTCTCAAGCTTGAACTTACAACCCGAGACATACACCTTTCCGTACTTTCCGCCGGAAGGTCTCTCGGTAACGCGGTAATTTATGTTGTCTTCCGTAAAAGACGAGAGCGCGCTGTACTCGTCCACCTTTTCTTCCCCTCTGTATTCGAAATATGTTGAATAGGAAGAAGCAGCCGAGGCCGGTTCTGCCGAAGAAAACAAAATGCATAAAGCAACAAAAATGCCGATAAAACCGGTGATAGACCTTTTTATATGCATGGAATGCCTCCTGTTATATAGTTATCTCTCTTCACTGAGTTAAACGGGTAATTTGCTTTATTTTATCAATTTCGGGTGCTTTTGTATAGATACAAACCATGGGTGGTCTCGTGGGTAGGGGGGGTGTGAACCACATTTTACGTCTCCTGCCACGAACCATTTTCTGAAAGTCGTTTCCACTCTCGGTCTCACGTAGCGGTACATAAGCGCCCTGAGATACGGACGCTAAGTACCGACGTTCGACAGAGCTTTCAGAAAACGCTTCGGGCGCGGAGACTTATGTGGTCCACCAACCCCCGTCCCCCAGCGACCACCCATGGTCCATAACCCCCGTCCCCAGTGGGTCACCCAGTGGGTCACCGAGGGAACCATCTTCATTTTTATAACAGTATGTGATAAAATGACTCGTATAGACACCTCGTGTAACCAACCCGAGAGGAGGTTAACATACATGAAGATAATCTCAAAACACCTCGCAGTCCTTTTAGCGTTCATCATGATAATCGGAATCCTCCCCGAAAAAGCTCAAGCGGCTTCAAGCCCCGTTCTTTCGATGGCGGACGACAAAATCCTCTACCTGGACGGTTCAAAAGGTGTGAAGGCAGAGGACGGCTCAACCTGCGGTATTTCCTTCAAAAAAAAGGTCACGAACATGATCGTCGGATACGATTTTGATAAGATGAGTGTCTCTCTGAAATCCTCGGACACCGAAATCGTCCGCATTTCCAAAAAAGAGTACATCATTGCGGAGTCCATCGGCAAGGCTACCGTTACAGTCACCGTTTATAACGAAAACAAGAGAAAGATCTTCAAGAAAGATCTTCTTGTAAATGTCAAAAAAAATGCGGACAGGGTTCTCTATGAAGGTATCAAAGACAATGATGTTGTCAGAGTCGGACAGACTCTTGAGATCTCTCTTCCCCGAAACGGTAAGGACACGGATCACCGAGAACTGATAGCCGACAAGCCCGAGCTTGTCGAGATCAAGCCGACCGAGGCCGTGAACACATGGTCCGTAAAGTTCCTTAAAGCCGGTGATGTCACATTTACGGGCAGAGCATACCAGAGTTCGATCTACACCGGAACAACGGCGCAGGCACAATTTAAGGCAAGCATCAAAGAACTTAAGCTCACCGATGCTGAAGCGATTGCTCCCAACGCCATAAAGATGACGTTCAACATGAACATCAAAAGATCAAACTACTATACCGAAGTCGATTATGACAATTCCTGCTACTACATGGACAACGGCAGGAAGGTTTATTTCTCATTCTCCACCTCTCAAAAAGTCAGCGGTGAAAACATGTGGATCTATCTGAACGACAGTTTCACTCCGGGCAAGACGTATTATGTGGAATTTAAGGGAAGCGATCCCATTGCGATCAGCGTACCGAAGACCGAGGAAGACACACCCGAGGAACCTGCCACGTACGTTCCGTATGTTCCGTACACTCCTCCTGCGCCTTATCCCGCATCGATATGCGTCACTCCTTCGCAGAGCAAGCTTAACATAAACATGAACGGTTTAGATTCTAACGGGTATATCGACACAATCACTTTTAGGGCTGAGATCAAGGATCAGTACGACAATTACTTCGATATCGGTTTTGATAAGATTTCATGGTCTCAGGATGATACTTCAAAGTCATCATTCCCGATCGATCCCGACTTATCCTTTGCTCCTGTCGGGGTCGGCAAATATGAACTGAATATCAATCCGCAATTCATTGCTTCCACCGACTGTCAAGAGACAACAATTACCCTCACTACCATAGCAGATGGTCATCCGGATCTTCGAACCGACACATCTTTCAAGATCAAGCCGGCCGGTATAAGTCAGAATCTGTCAAACGATACAATAGGGTTTACCAACATCGGGGAAAACGTGCTCGATACTGCGATCGGAGGAAAGACATACCTTGAAAGAGCATCTCTGAGACTTTGCTCATATAACGACGGCTATTATACAGGCGATGTCGGATTCACCCTTGTCACCTCAGAGCCCACGCAGTCGACCGTGTCTACCCAAAGTGCGATAAGTTATGCTTTGCTCATCAAAAAAGACGACTCAGTCATCGATCCCGCAAACACTCCCTGCCTTGAAGTGTTCGAGTCGGACGGAGCCGCAGATCTTTATAATTTCACGCCCATGCCGGGCAGCAATTTTGTTCAGGCCGACACAGGCGAGTACACATTCACGCTTTATAAGATTTCATGGGACGACTCGTATACAAGCGCTTCTGTTTCTGTGCTCGAGACGATCGCTGTCAATGTTGTGAACAATCAGGTATATCCCACATATACATTGATAACCTCAAGAACTACTGCCGAAAAAGCGGCTGCGGTCGATTATTCGGACTGCTTCGCGTTCTCCTTCGCAGGTCAGACCTACAGCATTAACTCCGGATATGAAATTCAGAGCGATTACGGTTTCGGTACAGCTGATATTAAGTTTGTAACAAAAGCAATGGTTCCCGTAGAGTTCGATTATTATTTCAGTCCCATACAAGAGCCGGTACCGCTCACATTCGAGCTGCCCTGCACCATAAACGAACAGATATTTATCAACGGTTGATGCACATTGAGTACCGGTTGAAATAAAGTGACTTCTCTTTTCTGCTACGATTTGGTAAGATGTTTTATGTGTTATGTTCGAATATAAGCATTTCGCACATAATCGACTCAAATCAAGCGAACGGAGAATAATCATGGACATTAAAAAAATCTTATCGGCATGCGATCATACTCTTCTGTTGCAGGGTGCCACACGGGAGCAGATCAAGGCGATCTGCGACGACGGCATCAAGTACGGTACGGCTTCGGTCTGCATCCCTCCGTGCTATGTTCGGGAAGCAAAGGAATATGTCAGGGATCAGATTAAGATCTGTACCGTCATCGGATTCCCGAACGGGAACTCGACAACGGAAGTCAAAGTCTTTGAAACAGCGGATGCGATCAAAAACGGAGCCGACGAGATCGACATGGTCATAAACATCGGTATGCTCAAAGCTGGGGAATACTCCTATGTTCTGGACGAAATAAAGCAGATAAAGAAGGTATGCGGTGACAGGATACTTAAGGTCATCATCGAGACATGCCTCTTAACCGAAGAGGAAAAGATCAAAATGTGTGAGCTTGTCACGGAGTCCGGTGCCGACTTTATCAAGACCTCCACAGGCTTCTCGACCGGCGGCGCAACATTTGAGGATATCGGGCTTTTTGCAAAGCATGTCGGCAAAGATGTTAAGATCAAGGCTGCAGGCGGCATCTCTTCGCTCGAGGATGCGGAAAAATTCCTTTCACTCGGTGCGAGCCGCCTCGGTACAAGTCGTGTAGTCAAGATCGTGAAGAATATGTAACACAGTGGTGCTCCCGGGCGGGGTATGATCATTCATGAATCATTCAGATCCATATCGATTCCCATATCAAAGCTGTCACGTCTCTCTTTCCATTCTTCGAATGACAATACCGCAACGTATTGTTTGCCTGATTTCCGGATTTCCTGTGCCGATATTTCCCTTAAAGTTTCTTCGATCAAAAAGTACATGGCTATTCTCGCAAAATCTTGTTTATTTGCTCAACCCCGGGCATCACGCGCAGCGCGCCTTTTCTTGTGGTCACAAAAGATGCGGCTGCATTCGCGAACCGGAGCATTTCTCTGAGACGTGTTTCGTTTAAATCCCGAATGCCGTACCTGCA
>JAEEIH010000141.1 GCA_016281275.1 Lachnospiraceae bacterium
GAGGAGCATCCTTTCGGGCACGGCCGCTACGAGTATATTGCCGCGCTCATTGTTGCGTTCCTTATCCTCGAAGTTGCGGTCACCTGCTTCAAGGACTCGATCGCGAAGATCCACGACGGGGGGACGATGGTGTTCGCTTGGATAAGCGTTATTGTCCTCGCTGTTTCGATCCTTGTGAAGCTGTGGCTCTTCTTCTTCTACAGAGGGGTCGGGCGGAAGGTTGACTCGAAGGTCTGCATGGCGACTTCTAAGGACGCTTTGAGCGACGCGGTCCTCACTACGGCGACTCTCGCTTCCACACTTGTGCTGCATTTCTTCGCACTCGATATCGACGGTTATGTGGGCGCGGTTGTCAGCGTCATGATCTTTATCGCAGGTATCGGCGTTGCGAAAGACACGATCGAGCCGATCATCGGTTCGGCGGCTCCCAAGGAGCTTTACGACTGCATTACGCAGAAGGTTGAGGGCTACGAAGGTATCGTCGGAAGCCACGATCTGATCGTGCACAGTTACGGTCCCACAAAGCGCATGGCGACGATCCACGCCGAGGTTGCGAGCAACATGAACATCGAGAAGGCGCACGAGCTCGTGGACCTTATCGAGAAGGAAACGCTGCGGGATCTGGGGATCTTCCTCGTGATCCACATGGACCCGATCGATGTATGCAACGAAGAAGTAATGCGGATGAAAAGCGACATGGCGCAGCTTGTCGCAGAGCTTGAGCCCCAGGCGACCATCCACGATTTCAGGGTCGTTAAGGGCGAGAACAGGACAAACCTGATCTTTGACGTCGTGGTGCCTTTCTCAATGACAGACATCGGTAAGCGCGAGCTTGTCCTCGAGATCAAGCGTGTTGTAAAGGAACAGGATCAGAAGCTTGAGTGCGTGATAACCGTCGAGAACAGTTATTGCGCGAAATAAACAATCAATTTCGGTATCGTTTTCGGCAAAGTAGTTCAAATATAATTGTTGCAATGAAAAATAAAAGAAAGTATAATCGTCTAATAAAAATGCCACACACGGCAAAAAAATTAGATGGGAGTGCAACATGGAAATAAAAAGAGATGTTTACCTCGAACGTCTTATTGTAAGAAAGCATAATGGGTTTATCAAGGTGATTACAGGCATTCGGAGAAGCGGCAAATCATATTTGTTAAACACCATGTTTTATAATCATCTGCTTTCTGAAAATGTTGCTGACGATCATATTATCAGGTTTGCTTTTGACACAGCGGAAGATTTAATAAAGATTGGTGAAGATCCGATCATATTTGAATATAAAAAAGACGATCGCAAGGTTGATCCGACCAAATTTCTCGAGTGGTTATTACCTAAGATCAGCGCAGACGGAATGTATTATCTTTTACTTGATGAGGTTCAGAAACTTGGCGCCTTTGAATCTGTTCTCAACGGTTTTCTCCGAAAGAATAATGTTGATGTATATGTAACAGGCAGTAACTCCAAATTTTTGTCGAAAGACATATTGACAGAATTTGAAGGCAGAGGAGATGAGATTCATGTGATGCCTCTTTCGTTCTCCGAGTATTATGCATTTAAACAAGGAGATAAAAGTGAGGTGTACGATGATTATTCCGTGTTCGGCGGTCTTCCGGCTGTAGCGCTTATGAGCACGGAGGAACAGAAGACAAATTATCTGATCACGCAAATAAAAAATGTCTACATGAGAGATATCTTTTTAAGACACTCGGTAAATGATGCTTCACTCAGCGAGGTGATGGATGTGATCGCTTCCGGGATTTCTACGCTTACCAATCCAAGAAACATTGCTAATACATTGAATACAGTCCATGGAACAAACGTCTGTGATGCAACGGTAGACAGATATATCGAATATGCGGAAGAAGCATATATTATTTCGAAGGTTAAAAGGTATAATGTTAAGGGAAGAAAATATATCGGTACGCCTTACAAGATTTATTTCGAAGATATCGGACTCAGAAACGCCCGTCTGTCCTTCAGACAGATTGAAGGAACGCACATCATGGAAAATATCATATATAACGAGCTTAAATACAGAGGCTATCAGGTAGATGTCGGAACTGTTGAATCCAGAGAGAAGGACTCAAGAGGAAAAGATATCCGTGTACAAAGGGAAATAGATTTTATTGCTTCTTTAGGGAATAAGAAGTATTATATTCAATCGGCATTTGATATCCCCAGCCGCGAAAAATATGAACAGGAAACAAAATCATTCGAAAAAGTCGGTGATTCGTTTAAGAAGATCATTATTGTTGAGAAGAGCATGAAGCCTCGATATGATGAAAACGGATATTTGACGATGGGGATAAAAGAGTTCCTTTTGGATATAAACAGTTTGCTTATATAAAATGATTTTTGGAAACAGATACAGAAGGACAAAATGATTATGAAAATGCAAGGCTACAAGTACGAAGTACACCTTCACACCGCACAGTCCAGCAAATGCGGCTTCACTCCGGGACAGGAGTACATCGAAAAATTCAAGGCTGCGGGATATGACGGTATCATCGTCACGGACCACTTCTACCACGGCAATACCGCGATCGATAGGGATCTTCCCTGGGCAAGATTCGTGGAAGAGTTCTGCAAGGGTTACGAGGCAGCCAAGGAAGAGGGCGACAGACAGGGATTCAAGGTCTTCTTCGGTTGGGAGGAGAACTACCGGAACGACGAGTACCTGATCTACGGACTTGACAAGGAGTGGCTCATCAAGCACGGCGAGATCCTTCATGCGAACCAGCAGGAAATGTTCGAAATGGTTCACGAGGGCGGCGGAGCGGTAGTTCAGGCGCATCCCTTCAGGGAGAGAGATTACATCAGGAATGTCAATGTTCACCCCTTCCAGTGCGACGCGATGGAAGCAAGCAATTTCGGCAATCCGCCCGAGCAGGACATCCTGGCCTACAATTTCTGCAGTGATCGCGGCATTACGATGACATCCGGAACGGACATCCACAACAAGGTAGTGCTCGACGCTGCTACGACCGGTATGGTCTTTGAAAAGCCTCTTGAGTCGATCAACGATTATGTGGCAGCTATTAAGTCCGGCAAGGGATTCACGCCCCTTATAGCGCCCGAGAGACGCGGCCCCATCGAGAGCGCGACGATGCACTTGCCCACATATCTCTACGACGAGAACAACGAACCGCATCTTGTAACGAAAGAGGATCTGTTCCACGGAAAATGATACCGTAAAAGGCAGGGAACGATAAACCGGTCAGGAAAAACCGGAAAGAAGAAAAAGATTGAACCACGGCGTATGCTCGTAATACAAAAAACATAAGAATTATAGGAGGATACAACATGTCAGTACCCACAGCTCACAACAGCGCAAAATTAGGTGATATCGCGAAGACCGTCCTCATGCCGGGTGATCCCCTGAGGGCAAAGTACATCGCCGAGACTTACCTTGAAAATTTGAAATGCTTCAACACAGTAAGAAACATGCTCGGCTTCACGGGAACCTACAAGGGTCGTGAGGTATCTGTCATGGGTGGCGGCATGGGCATGCCTTCAGTTGGTATATATACATATGAGCTCTTCAATTTTTATGATGTCGACAACATCATCCGTATCGGCTCGGCCGGCGCATATGCAGACGACCTCCATGTGCGCGACGTGATCATAGCCATGGGCGCTTGTACGGACTCGAATTATGCGGCAAATTTCAATCTTCCCGGAACCTTCGCTCCGGTAGCAAGCTGGGATCTGCTTTCTCGTGCTGTTAAGTCCGCAGAGGCTAAGAACATCCCTGTAAAGGTCGGAAACATCGTTTCATCTGACGTTTTCTATAACGATGATCCCACCGTCAACGAGCGCTGGGCAAAGATGGGAGTTCTCGGAGTCGAGATGGAGGCAGCTGTACTCTATATGAACGCAGCACGTGCCGGAAAGAACGCTCTTTGCATCCTCACCGTTTCGAATCATTTCTACAAGGATGAGGACCTTTCGGCAGAAGAGCGCGAGACAGGATTCAAGAACATGATGGAGATCGCACTCGACCTCGCTTAGCAAATTCTCTTCACCCAAGTTTTTACAGTTTGTTCTTTTAGAAAAGTAACAAGAGGACTCAGGTCCTGCACGGTATCCCAGCTTTCAAGGGCGCTGTAGTAGAAC
>JAEEIH010000142.1 GCA_016281275.1 Lachnospiraceae bacterium
AATGGCGCGGTTATGGAAAATCACGGCAGGATTTATGCGGCATTGTATCAGGCTGCTGCAAAAAAGTGGGTAAAAGCCGGAGCGTTGTCACATGCAATTTGTTTATATGAACATGATGAGGAAGCAAAACGGCAGCTCTTCTGCGCTATGCGGCAGAGCTTTCTGTTTTTTAGGGGGTGAGTTTTGTGCTTTTTGCTATTGTTGCCCATAAATTGTGCGTTTTGCAGATATGAGAGAATTCCGTCAAATATCTCATTTATATCATTATCCAGCCACCTCTTGTCACTGCCATCAACTCTTTGCTTAAAGCCTTCATCGGAAAAGGTATTCTTCACTCGCTTTACGATTGCAGGCCGGTCATTCTCGCGCATTCCGGGATCATCTATGATATAGATTCTCACGCAGGTTTTTAGATGACGAACAGATGCCCCAACAGGGGTGGATTAGGTATAAAAAGAACAGTAACAAATCTTATACCGTTTATATCAAAGACGCTATCGGAAACCCCACAGATTACTACAAGAATCATATTTATTGGAATCAGGCATATTGGAAGGACGTTGTAACCGCGGTAGCATCTTATCCTTATGAAATATTGGTGACATTAAAAGATGGTACTCAAAAGGTATTCAGCGGTTGTATCAATATAAACCCTATAAAGGCGCAGACGGATTATTGTGCAACCTATCCATTATTGGATGATAATTGGTTTGGAAGTTATAAAAAATCATCACGAAATAACCCAATAGTAACGGCTAAAGTACCGGGTGTTCCTTGGGTCAGCCCCCCCGGTCATTTATACAAACATTACCATATAATGCGGCATTGTAACGATCCGCTCTTCAGTTGAACCCACATTACCGTCTATGAACTTATATGCCATGTCAATTTTAGATTTCTCCATATATTTATTCAGGGAATCTGCCCTGTTGTTTCCTGCCTTCACCTCAATCGGGACAACCTTACCGCCTTTTTGTATCACAAAATCAAGTTCTCTCTTTGTTGTCTCGTTTTTGTAGTAAAATAACCGATATCCCTTTTTGATCAGACAGTCCGCGATCGCGCACTCATAGATACCGCCCTTGGTTGTTCCCACAAGGGAATTCTCAATAACATGTTGCTTGAATGCAAAATCTCGCATGGCAATCAGAAGCGAAAGATCGGAAGTATATACTTTAAAATTTGAACTGTCGCTGTAATCCTCAAGATCATACTCGAGCTTATTAACATAGTTACTCAGCCTGACTATATCGGCCCTCATCAGCCAGTCAATCGAACTGTAGTATTTCTGGGCTCTGGCACCGGTTTCAATTTCTTTGTATTGGAATTTTCGGTTCTCTTTGTTTAAAAGTTGTTTTGAAAGGGAAATAAAGCATTTCTCCGCTTTGATCTTTTCTTCGGCTGTTGCGTAATGCGCTATGTCGTACAAATAACCTTGCAGGAGCTCCTTTTGAACCCTATCGACCGGACTGAAATCTTTTCCGGTTACATATGTGTTAACAACTTCAGGCATACCGCCCAGCGCCATATACGTTCTGAAATGATTCATCATTACAGTGTGAACCGCTGGCTGCACAACCTTTCTGTTTTCAAACATTTCTCTCAGTTCCGAAATATCCGACTCCGAGACTCCGACCGCCCAAAGGAATTCTTCAAAATCAAGGCCATACATTTTCAGGAACTCAACATAGCCTACAGGGTATGATGATGAACGCTTATAATCAATACCGAGCATAGACCCCGAAGCGATCACATCAAGCTTGCCATATTGAGTCCAGAACTTTAATGACGTAATTGCTTCCGGACACTCTTGAATTTCATCAAGGAAGAGCAACGTTTGCCCCTCTGACAGTTCAACTCCGGGGTACCTGAACCGAAGTGCCCGAAGCATGTTTTCGACGTTCAGGTTCCCTGCGAATATTTCCGCCGCATCGGGAATTTCTTTAAAATTTATCTCTATCGTTTTTTTGTAGGTATTCTTAGCATATTCCCTGATCGCAAATGTTTTCCCTACCTGTCGTGCACCCTGAACCACGAGGCACTTTCGATCACGTTTACTATTCCAAGCATCCAATTCTTTCAAAATCTTTCTTTTTAACATAAGAATACCTCTCTCTACTCTCTCTCTCTGAACAATACAACAATTCCCAAATGTCCGTCTATCAACATTTCAGAATTCCCAAATGTCCATCCATCAACATTTTGGAATTATTATATATATTGAACTATGTATTGTCAATATGAACAGGGATGACTCGGTGATGACCCGAGGGAACGGGGGTCCACCCATGTCACCAAAAGTCCACCTAATTTGACAAAAAAGCGTGGACAGCGAAACCGGGTGTTTAAATACAGGGGGTTCAAATGAATAAAAAAGCTTTGTTTATCGGCGGAGGAGCACTGGCGGTCGTTGCGATCGTTGTTGCTCTTATTTTGATTTTTACGGGAGGAAACGACCAGAATTCCAGAATATTTGGAGTAACTGATAAAGTCAATGATGTGCCGGACGGTTTTGTATATCTTGAAACTGTCACCCAAAGTGGTACATATTCGGGACTTGTATATGTAGGAAATGACAGTTCGGTAAAGATTCAATATGATAATAACGGAAATCAGGCAGAAATAGGGAAATGGCATGCATGTATATTGTTTATTCCGTCCTTTATATGCATCATCTTATCGATGTTCACCAGCTGCTTTACCGCCTCGGGGCACTTCAGGGTGATGCCGTCATGATTCCCCATGATCAGGTGCTTGCGGCCCTTCAGCTGTGCAAGGTACCAGCCCGGTGTATGTTCCGACTTATAGCAAAAATCTCCGATGATATAGACATCATCATCCGGCGAAACCCTGGCATTCCAGTTCGCTATAAGGCACCTGTCCATCTCTTCGACATCCGCGAACGGGCGATTATCAAATCTGATAACATTAACATGCCCGAAATGCAGATCGCTTATATACAGATTCATAAAAAACTCCTTCTGCGGGTTAAGTATCCGTGTCCTTTACCAAATCGTAACAAAAGAAATTGTCAAAACTTGGGAAATATCTGTACCAGATCAGCTACATACAAAGATGTCATCCAAAGCAGGGCTATATCATCGTCCGAATACCACCGATTTATAGCTGCAAGACATACTCAAGGACTTCCGCATCGTCCGTGTGCCCTATGACATAGCTTCTCGCATATTTCATAATGCGATTAAGCTTATCCTGTTGCTCCTTTTCAAGATATATATACCAAGAAGGAAGCACGATACGGCTTCCTTTCTCCCTGTTGCACCGGGTACAGAGTCCGACATAATTGGTATCATCATTCACGGACATCGCACAGCAACGCGGAATAAAATGGTCAATCGTCAGGGCAAGTGCCTTCCCGCAACGTGCGCATATCTCCTTTTTTGATCTGTCATGAGCTTTCAACATTGCTCGTCTCCTTCCGTCTTTCTGTTTATCTTCTCCAACAAAGCAGCCTCCTGCTTTGACAGACTGTTCTTCTTTTTCACCCTTACTGTATCACGATCAGCCCTTCGCATCCATGCGAAATAGAAAAGATCCTCAACTGAGCCTATTTTTGACTTTTCTACTATGCCTTCAGGATCAACTATCTCTCCCTCTGCCCACACAGGAGAGTCCAGATACTTTCCGAGTATCTCCGTCGCCGGGCCGACATGATAATGCATCTTCAGGTCGTCATCGTACCATCCCAGATACCATACATTCCAGAGCGGATCATAAGTCGGCTCCGTGCATCCCCCGAACTTCTCAAGGATGTATCTCCAAAAACTTTTACTATATCCATTTCCATCCCTCCTATGGCCTATCATGGCATATTGAACACAATAAGTCTACAGACAATAAGTCGCCTATTATGTAAAAGAAAAAAGAACCTCTATCATTCGATAGAAGTTCTTATTGTTCTATGACTTTTTTAGAACGTGTTCTCTTATTTGGTCGTAAATTGGTCGTAAATTTTGACCTTGCCTACTTGTATCCGCTGATTTTACGCCTTTTCTTACGATAAAGATTTTAGTGTCGGGAAAAGCAACACATCCCTTATCGCAGGACTGTTGGTGAGCAGCATCGTAAGTCTGTCGATGCCGTAGCCAATGCCGCCTGTAGGAGGCATACCGATCTCGAGGGCATTGAGGAAGTCCTCATCGGTGTGGTTGGCTTCTTCGTCACCTGCTGCGGCAAGTGCATCCTGTGCCTTGAAACGCTCGCGCTGATCGATGGGATCGTTGAGCTCGGAGTACGCATTACACATCTCCCAGCCGTTGATGAAGAGCTCGAAACGCTCAACGTAGCCGGGCTTGTCGGGCTTGCGCTTTGTGAGCGGACTGATCTCAACGGGATGATCCATAACGAAGGTGGGCTGAACAAGCTTCTCCTCGCAGTACTCTTCAAAGAAGAGGTTGAGGATGTCCCCCTTCTTGTGATGTGCCTCGATCTCGATATGGTGCTCCTTAGCGAGCCTGCGTGCCTCGTCGTCATCCGCTACCTGATCGAAATCTACGCCTGCGTACTTCTTAACTGCGTCGATCATGGTGATACGCTCGAAGGGCTTGCCGAAATCAAGCTCGATATCACCGTACTTGAAGGTCGTTGTACCGAGCACTTCCTGTGCAACGTGACGGAACATGTTTTCAGTCAGATCCATCATTCCGTAGTAGTCTGTATATGCCTGATAGAGTTCCATAAGCGTGAA
>JAEEIH010000143.1 GCA_016281275.1 Lachnospiraceae bacterium
ATGAAAAGGTTTTCTCCGAAATGTCTCCGGGTGACAGAAAGTTTGTTTATTCACTTGCATGCACCGAAAAAGGGAAAGCAAAGGATATAAAAACCAAGGGCTCCTTTTCCGATAGCGAGTACTCAGTTTATCGTGACCGCTTGATAAAGAGGGGGATCATAAACGGTAGCGAGCATGGCTTTGTCCGGCTCACACTTCCTCTGTTCGATGAGTATGTTGTCAGATGTGTGGAAATGGGGCTGTAGGGCGCATGTATTAAGAGGGTATGAAAGGGGATCACCCTTCTTTGACGGAACTCCTCAGGTGTTTTATGGTGAGTGTTGTTATGACACCGACAAGTGCGCCGGCAACGGCCCCCGAAATGATCAGAACAGGAAGATAATAAAGGATCGGCATTCCGATCACTAAGCAGCTCGCGGCGAGCTGTCCGATATTGTGACAGACTCCACCGAACGCGCTGACCGCAGTGATCGAGAAGACGCCGATCTTTTTAAGTGCAGTCATAAAGATGAGGGAAACAACAGCGCCCGCAAGACTGAATAGCATAGCGGAAAGCCCGTTGAATGTGAGTCCGGCGAGGATGATCCTTGCGATGCTGACAAGCGCGGCGCCCGCGGGACCCTGCGTGTAGAGAACGAGCAGAGTCGGGATATTGGCAAGACCTGCCTTGACGCCCGGAATCCCGCTGACAGAAGGTAGCAGAGACTCAAGGTAGCTGAGTATGAATGCAGCGGCTACCATGATACCGAGAAGTGCAAGTGTTGGAGTTTTGTCTTTGAGTTTCATTTGATTGTTATATCCTTACGGTAAGCCTTTGTTTGATGCTTATGATTGTGAGGGTCATTTTGTCGGCTGTCTGTGGGGGGTTCTTGACCGGATCACATAAAAAAGCGCTCGGCGTGCCATGAAAAACATAATCGCAGCCTCCGCCCTATCATGTTACCTGGATACCCCGTCTGTGACCGGTTCTTCCGAACCGCTGACCGTGACTGTGATCCTTGCGGGGAGGCACACGATAGATTCGCCGGAACGGGAGATGGGACTGTGATCGACACAGAGCTTGTCCGGGCAATCCGCCTCTGTGACGGTTGCCGCGCCGTCTTTTATGAGGACCGTGCAGGTAAGTCCTGCGAAGCCTTCTATCGTTTTTTCTCCGTCTGTGGAGAGCGGAAGACGCATCTCCTCGTGTCCGTTGATGCTTATGACGGCATAATCACCCGTGTCTCCGAGCGCCCGATTCCATACAAAGAAGGAGAAGACGAGCAGAACGAGCATAAGTACATATACTATAAGATCTTGTTTCTTAAAATATACCATGATGTAAACCTTTTTTGTCGGTGGGTGACCTCAACCGAATGTATTTACCGTGACGGTGCAGGTTGCGGTGGCACCGCCTGTCGAATGTGCCGTGATAGTGGTTGTGCCGAGACCGCGGGCGGTGACTTTTCCGCTGTTTGTTACCGCAACCACTCCCTCATCGGCGGAACGGAAGGTGATAGAATCCGTTGAGAATGTAGGAGAGAGTGTTGCGCGGATTACAAAAGTGTCGCCGACAGACAAATCGAGGTTTCTTTCACTCAGCTCGATACTTTGGGCCGCGCGGACAAAGGTTCTGACGGTTTCCACCGCTTTGTTGCCGCGTAAGTCTGTCGCTATGATGGTGAAGACACCCGGGGAGGAAGACTTGAAGCTCACAATATTGTCGCTGTCGGGAGTGAGTGTAATCCCGTCCGAAAGAAAGTCGGATACCGAGTGCAGACCGGGAAGATATTTAACGTTCTTCAGACCGCTTTGTTTGTCCGTTACTTTGGCGGTGACGGTAAACTTGTTCTTTTTGTTGTTAACGGTAAACGAGGTGTCGGTTATCTGCGGGGGAAGCTTGTCATCGACCACGGGAATCGTTGTGACAGCGGAATTTCCCGCATTGTCATAGATGAAGATCGTGTGCTTTCCGCCTTTTTGCAAAACGAGTGAATTCCCCTCAATCAGGGTTCCTTCGGTACCGCGGGCGAAATCATCGGCGGTACGTTTCCCAAGCATGTAGCAGAGCGAGTTGACGCCCGAACCGTCCTCACCGTCCGAGGTTTCAAAATTTAATACTATATTCCCGCCTTCAAAGGAACGCGTCCAGGTAAACGAGGGGGCATCCTTGTCCCGAAGAAGGTTGTCTTTGGCTTTCATACAGCGATCAAGGTTCAGCAGTCCTCCGCTGACACATTTGCCTTCAAGCGATTCGAGGGGTCGAGTGTTGTTGATGATCACATCTTTAATGCTTGAAGGAACGATGTTGTTTTTAAGAGAGGAGAGAACAGCGGCAACCGCACTCACCATGGGCGCAGCCATTGATGAGCCGCTCATATATCCGCAAGATCCGACGATGGTGCTGTAGATATCGGTACTCGGAGCCGCAAGATCCACGCTCGTCAGACCGTAGCTTGAGTCTGCGGGAAGAAGTCCGTCACAGTCAACATATGCGACGCTCATGACATTCGGAAGGTCGAACGATGCGGGGTAAAGGGGGGTTATATCATTGTCGTTGCCGTAGTTGCCGGCCGCGCACACGAACAGCATGGTTGAACGCTTGATTGCAGTCTCGAGCGCGGAACTTGCCGTATATGATCCCCAGCTGAGATTGCACACGGAAGCCCCCTTGCTTTGGGCATATTTAATTGCTTTGACTGCGTTTGACACGGAGCCTTTTCTGTCGGGACCGCCGTGAATTTTAAGGGACATGACTCTGGTGTGAAGGTACCTGGCAATACCGGAGATAGCGGTTCGGTTATTGGCGCGGGCAACGATGATACCGGCGATGTGCGTTCCGTGATCGTCACGGTCGGAGGGGTCGGCCGAGTACGTTCCGTCATCGTTTTCCGTATAATGACATACACTCGAGTCATCGTTGTAAAAATCCCAACCGTAGATATCGTCCACATAGCCGTTATGGTCGTCGTCAATGCCATTGTCCGGAATCTCGGCCTCGTTAATCCACATCGCGTCCTTAAGGTCCTCGTGTCGGTAATCGATACCGGTGTCTATAACTGCGACGGTAACCTCATGCGCGTTGCCGATTGCTGATTTGTACTGATACCATCCTTGTTCCGCATCGATGTCTATGTTTTCGGTTGAAGTAATATTGTAAAGAGAACCTGACGGGTCAGCTTTTGTGTATGTACCGGTGTTCTCAAGCCACCACTGGGTGGAGGAGTACGAGTCGTCAGTCAGAGCCTGGGGAAAAACAGCGGAATCCTCTTCGATCGAAAGAACGTTGTGAGAATGCTTCACGGTATTGTACGATTCCGGGTCGGAAAAGAAGCCGATCGAGAAGTCGGAATCGGAATACTCAGATTCAAAGGAGCTAACGTTGAGAAGATCGGTCCGATCTTTCGGAGAAACGCCATCTTTCCACGTGATTATGACGCGACCTTTTGGAAAAGGATCTGCATATGAATCCGGAGTGTTCGCATAAACGGTGCTTACGGAGGCAAATGAACATAAAACAAGGCAACTGCAAAGAACTATTACGGTTAAAGTCGAAAAAAGACGTGATCTCATAAACAGGCAGACCTTTCATACGGATTTTTATAAATAAATGAACTGCTATATATCTGGTGGCTTAACGTTAAATATTTCTAAAAAAATAATACAACTGTAGAATGATTATATCAACAGGAAGACGGTAAAAATATTTTTATTTTATGAGGAATTATACAGAGTATAAGACTCTTGTTATACAAAGGGATGTTTGCGGACAAAAAAAGACATAATGGTCTTATGGTCAAAGGTTCCTATATAGGGAAAGAAGCATAACAGTCGGTGCTTTGCTGCGTGAAGCAGGAAATTTACCATGGTCGTAACGCAATAAAGCAGACAGAACAGAACGAGGGGAGTTAATTATGTCAGATCCTAACACAATGCCGGGTGCGATGATGCAGGAGGAGAAGAAGGCGTCTCAGCTTTTTATTGAACAGTATAAAGAACAGACCCAAGAAGAAATACTTGCCGACAAAGTAAATGCAAGAGCATTTTACAGGGATACAACGGATGCCCTTAAATTGAGATCTTATGGCTATTTTACTCGTGAGGAAGAACAAGAAAAAGAAGTGGCTCCGGTTTCGAGAATTATACAGTTAGGAAGACTTCCTGAGCTAAAAATGACCTATAAGCAAAGAAAAAGAAAGGACAGGTTGTCGTATAAATTGGGCAAAAGAAGGTACGACGAACAAAAAGCAGTTGAAGAATATTACCTTTCATCAAAAGGAATGTATGATCCGACAGCACCGTACGCAACAGTGGAAAAAACGGATGCTACTAAGAACGCTCCGGAACAAGAAACAATAGACAAGGTATTAAATACAGTATACGACATTGATAAATTGTTTAATTTGGGAACTTTTTCAGATAACTATCTTGCTGTTTCGGAGGTCATGAAAGAGATGAAATCTGTAATTGAATATTGTCGTCCCGGAACGGAGTATTACGAAAAAGCATCGCTGGAAGAAAAGACAAAAATACGATTTAGTGAAACTCTCTTTCAAAAAATGAATGAATGCTTTGTAGAGTTGTTGTCAATATTGAATGTAAAATTTCAGAAGGGAAAACTGGTTCGTGATGACTCGGAGTCCGGGAGCGCCAAAAAGCTGGAAGAATTAAAAGAAGGGGCTGCTCAATTTGTCAAATATGGAGCAGATTCTGATATGCAGGCTCGAGAAATGGTAATGGAGGATATAATAAAAACCAGAAAAGAAGCATTAAAGAAGGAAAATGAAAAGTCAGAAGAAATAGGGCAAAAAACTCAGTTTGGATTTCTTGGTTATGAAACAGAAGAAAAAGAAAACAAGGATAAAGAAAGACCGATAATAATACGATACTTAGAGCTATTAGACGATAAGAATTTCAAAGGTATAATTTCCCAAAATAAAGATATAATCAGTGACATGCTTTCAAGATACATTAACAACAGAAAAGCATTGTATGAAAGCCAAATGGAATTGCTCGCAGTTGATGAGGAAATAGAATCTTTGACAGACAAAATGGGCGAGGAAATCGATGAGGAAAAAAGAAAACAACTCGATATATATGTAAACGTACTCGAAAAAAAGAAAAGTATACTAATAAACACAAACAGAGCCTATAGTTTTGTTATTTTAAATCTTAACCATATTTTGAATGGAGTTATGACAAATCAGCCGATTACATATGAAACATCGAAAAAATACCTGATGGAAGCCGGTTATATGAAGGAAACAAAAGAGAAACTTGAAAAGGAAGTTAAAAATGCCAAACTTTATATGGAATCCGATCGGCCGTATGAGCAAGCCTTACAAGATACGATAAGAAGGCGATATCCGAATAACCCCGAAGAACAGAATAAACTATATAATTGGTTTAAGTCGGAGTGTGATGTTTTTTGGCTCAGACCGGAAGTCGACTTTTGGGATAGATCTCATAATGAAGACGTTATTAATTTGGCAGTTCACAAATATAACTACCGCATAGGAGAAATGGACCTTCAAATGGCTAGGATGTCAGGTGTAGTTCTTCCCGGGCTGGAGGAGGGGCAAAAGAACACAAAGGAAGCTATAACGACATTAACAGAGAGGTTGGTGAGCTCTGTGGTAGACAAGATAATGAGGCCTGATTGTATGAAAAATTTCAGTATATTAGGACCGGACAGTTTAATAGAGATGTATCCTGAAGTACTTAGCTTATTGAGAGAAATAGAAGCTGTTCAGAAGTTTTTCAATGAGCAAACCGGCGAACCGGGCTGTAGTATGATCGACAAGGCGCTAAAAAAGCCTGCTCAGGATCTTAACAGTACCGATCCGGGAAAATATCAAAGTCAAATGGACAAGTATCAAGAGAATCGTGTGGAATTTTTTACGCGAATAAACAAGATAAAGGGACTGGCGTACATGGGAAGAAGTGTCTCGTTGAATACAGAAGGAGCAAAGTATGATATGCTGGACACAAAACTATCTAAAACGGAGCAGCAATGGGCAATTCAGACTATCAGAGAAAGAACCGGGGATACGGGTCCTATCACTGCCGAAAAAATACTGGATACTTTTTCATGGCTGGTGTTTGATATAGGAGTGGAATTATTCTACAGACCGATCGTTTTGGAACAAAATAGCGCGAGTTGATAACAGCAAACGGGGAAGGTGAGAAATGACTCAGATATTGGCTATAACAGAAAGCAATCATGGCTATTTTGAAAAAATTATTCCGGATATGATTAGGGAGATAGCAAATAGTGAAGGCGATGTTGTTGCTTTTGGTATAGTTAGCGATGGTGCCCCGGTAGGGGCAATTGCGGTAAAACACAGTGATCAACTGGCGGAGCTTCTTTGGTTCTATATCGATCCTAAATTCAGACAAGTCGGGGTTGGAAGAGAGAGCTTGTTCATCTTGTGCTATACTCTTAAAGCTTGGTACGGAACCACAAGCATAGAATCGATTATTCCTGCCGATGCGGATGGTAATGTAAGAAAATTGTTCGAGTCTTATCATGCAATAATCGAAAAGCAGCCCGAATGTCGCTTCGACACAACCCTTGGGGAGTTTCTGAACGCGAAAAAGATAAAGGGCAACCCTGCAAAATGCGTGTCTCTCGAAAAGACTTCGGGAAGTATGCTGCGTATGCTTTGCAATAAAATCGTGGAGCAAGGGATCGATCTTGTGGAAATGCCGATCAGGCAGGAGGATTATTATGCAAAGGCTTGCGCAATCCACTTTGATAAAGATGTGCCGGACGGGATGCTTCTTATAAGTAAGACGGAAGAGGCTGTTTCGATCCCTTTCCTTGTTTCATTTGCCGAGGATCCGCGTGCGATCATGGACATGCTCGCATTTGCGCGAGATGAGATGAAAGATCTCGAACCCACGCTTCCTTTGTACATGAATCTTGTGGATGAGAACCTTATCGGCGCGGTGCGTATTATCGCCGGTAAAGCTAAGGACGACGATACGGGATTCAGGTATAACGAGAAGGTGACGATTCGGCTTGATTTCCTTGACGATATCCGTGAACGGACACGGAGTTTTTTCGATGCATGGGAAAAGGCGAAGGAAGGTAAGGGAGATGTTAAGATCGAATTTGACGAAAACCTTAAAATCCGCTATTGACACCGTCTTTAGGGCGTGATATATTAGGAGAGCTGGCGACAGCTCTTTTTTTGGTGCAAAAACGAGTGCCATTGTTTTGCAAACTCGTTTGCGAGGTAAAAATCGGATGGTCGTCGTGAGAGCTTGCTCTCGAAGACGACAAAGCGATTTTTTATCGGTACAAGACGAAGTCTTGAAAACAATGGCCGAGTGCAGTTCCATCGAGCAAGCTTGCTTGCGAGATAGTGCGGCCGGCATAAAAATCAAGCCGCGTACGAACACCACATCGTACGTGAGATCATTAAACGGAGGTGGAAGTTGTGCGAACAAAGATTACATTAGCGTGCACAGAGTGCAAGCAGCGTAACTACAACACGACGAAAGAGAAGAAGAATCATCCGGACAGGATGGAGACCAAGAAGTACTGCAGATTCTGCAAGAAGCACACCCTGCATAAGGAAACCAAATAAGGAGGTTACTCATGGCAGAGAACAATGGCAGTGCTGTAGGCACCGCAAAGAAAGGCTTTTTTAAAGGCATAAAATCTGAGTTCAAAAAGATCTCCTGGCCCGGAAAATCAACACTGATCAAGGAAACAACAGCAGTAGTTGTTTATTCTGTAATACTGGGTGGATTCATCGCTCTTGTCGATCTTTTGATCAAGTACGGAATCAGCGCACTGGGATTACTCGGAAACTAAACTACCATAACGATGGTATCAACGGATTTCAGGTGAACCGATATCATCCTATTGAGAGGTAATTCATGGCAGCAGAAGATGCTAAATGGTATGTAGTCCACACATATTCGGGCTACGAGAACAAAGTTAAAGCCAATATTGAAAAAGCTATCGAGAACAGAAACATGCAGGACAGGATCCTCGAAGTTTCGGTTCCGCTTGAAAAGGTTGTTGAATACAAAGACGGCGCCAGGAAGGAAGTTCAGAAAAAGATGTTCCCCGGCTATGTCCTTATTCGTATGGTCATGGACGATGATACCTGGTATGTTGTTCGTAATACCAGAGGTGTTACGGGATTTGTCGGACCCGGATCAAAGCCGGTTCCGCTTACACAGACCGATCTTGATAACATGATGGACAGACCCGGTGAGATCATACTTGATTTCGAAGTCGGTGATGCTGTCACGATCATGAACGGGCAGTGGGAAAATTCCTCGGCAGTCGTTAAAGAAATCAACACCAAGGAGCAGACCGTTACGGTCGGCATTGACATGTTCGGCAAGGAAACGCTTGTCGAGCTCGACTTCACAGATGTGAAGAGCGAAAAATAATCCTATTACAGAAAAGGGGAAATAATTATGGCTAAGAAAGTTACAGGCTACATTAAGTTACAGATTCCGGCCGGCAAGGCTACTCCGGCCCCTCCCGTAGGTCCTGCACTTGGTCAGCAC
>JAEEIH010000144.1 GCA_016281275.1 Lachnospiraceae bacterium
ATCACAGGTCGTGGTACAGTTGCTACAGGCCGTGTTGAGCGTGGTGTTGTTCATGTCGGCGACGAAGTTGAGATCGTTGGTGTTAAGGAAGAGACACGTAAGGTTGTTGTTACCGGTGTCGAGATGTTCCGTAAGCTCCTTGATGAAGGCCAGGCTGGTGATAACATCGGTTGCCTCCTTCGTGGTGTAAACAGAACAGATATCGAAAGAGGACAGGTTCTTGTTAAGCCCGGTTCGGTACATTGCCACAAGAAGTTCAAGGCTCAGGTTTACGTTCTTACAAAGGACGAGGGTGGACGTCATACACCTTTCTTCAACAATTACAGACCTCAGTTCTACTTCAGAACAACTGACGTTACAGGTGTTACAGAGCTTCCTGCAGGCACAGAGATGTGTATGCCCGGCGATAACATCGAGATGACGATCGAGCTCATCCATCCCATCGCTATGGAGCAGGGACTTGGCTTCGCTATCCGTGAGGGTGGTAGAACGGTTGGTTCAGGTAAGGTTATCGAGATCATCGAATAATTTAATACCTAAAGCAGAGATGCATTATCCCGCCGGCGGACCCATTGGTCTGTCCGGCGGTTTTTTCACGGAAAATAAAATTGATATCAACCGTAATCTCGCTTATAATACTTTAGAGTAGGGTCTCTCTGAGATCTGTGAACTGACGGAAAGGAATCATAAACGTTTCGACTGATATGAACATAGAAATTGACGGATATAACATAAATTACAAGATAACCGGAAGTGGGGACAAAACTGTCGTTGTACTGCAGGGCTGGGGAACAGGTCTTGAAACATACGATATTGTCGCTGAATGCATTAAAGAAGATTACAGAGTAGTCCAATTTGATCTTCCGGGTTTCGGAAGAAGCGATGAGCCGAGGCAAGCCTGGAATGTCGACTCTTTCGCTGATTTTTTCTGTGATTTTATGAAGGTTCTCAATATAGAGTCGACAATTCTTGTGGGACATTCGTACGGAGGAAGAGTGATCATCAAGCTTGCTGCAAGGAAAAGTCTTCCGTTTGTTATAGAAAAGATAATCCTGATAGACAGTGCCGGGATCGTGCCGAAAAGATCGTTTGGCAAAAGACTGAAGATCAGGAAATACAAGATATTGAAGAAGATTTTTAACTTTAAGGTTATATATGCGTTGTTTCCGGAAGTTATCGATGACTGGCGAAGCAGACAGGGTTCGACCGATTACAGAAACGCCACTCCTGTGATGAGGCAATGCATGGTAATGGCTGTAAATGAGGATCTGACAAAGCTTCTGCCGGAGGTTTGGCAGGAGACGCTTCTGATCTGGGGAGACAAGGACACGGCGACACCCATAGGTGACGCAAGGATCATGGAAGAAAAAATGCCGAATGCGGGACTGGCGATACTCGAAGGAACAGGTCATTTCTCTTTCCTTGAAAAGCCGCAGGTTTTCAAAAATATAATGAGATCATATCTCCGGGTAGGTGTATAAGATGTTGATTAGGACGATAATAGCGGCTTTGCTGTCCGTTTATGTTATGTTTTTGACCATGAGACACAACATGCACATGTTTCAGCTCAACGGATACAAAAACGATGAACACATCCGCTGGATAAAGAAGAATCTGAGACAGCAGTGGTTGCTCGGATTCGGACTGGTGCTCGGGATAATAAGACTTTTTCTTCCGTTACTCGCGGTTGATGTGATCATATATGTGACATTGCTCCTCGACATAGCGGTTTACAGAGCGCTTCACAGGCTGAATAACAAAAAGAAGCTTGTTTATACCGCGCGAGTAAAGCGCATGCTGGCAACTATCCTTACAATCTCTTTGGCGACAGTGTGTGTTACGGTTTGTATTTGCGGTATCGATGTCCTTACCGGCGTCCTCATGATACTTGTTTCGACGCAGCTGATTTTGAATCTCTCGGCCAATATTATCAATCATCCGGTCGAAGCGCTTATAAAGAATCACTTTATAAACGATGCGAAAAGAAGGCTTGAAGAACGCCCGGATCTGACTGTCATAGGGATCACGGGAAGCTACGGAAAGACGAGCATGAAATTCTACCTGAAGACTCTTCTTCAGGGGAAATATAACGTACTTGTCACGCCCGGAAACTTTAACACACCCTTGGGAATAACAAGAACGGTCAGGGAGCACTTAAGCCCGGGTCATGAGATCTTTCTCTGTGAAATGGGCGCAAGGCGTGTCGGAGAAATAAAAGAGCTCTGCGATTTAGCTCATCCCGATCATGGGATCATCACTTCGGTCGGACCGCAGCACCTCGAGACATTCTTAAGTATCGAAAATGTCTTGAAGACCAAATTTGAGCTTGCCGATGCATTACCGGAAAACGGAATGATCTTCCTGAACGGTGATAACGACTTCATAATGGAAAAGTCTGTGGAATATGGAAGGAAAACACTTTATTTTTCGCAGATACAGGGTGAAGGATATTACGCGAAGGATGTGACAGTCTCGGAGTTTGGTACGGATTTTACCGTAGTATCACCGGAAGGAGAACAAGAGCGCTTTCAGATGAAGCTGATCGGAGCTCACAACGTCATAAACGTAGTGGGAGCCATTGCCGTGGCAAACAGACTGGGGATGACGCTTAAGGAGCTGCGCATTCCCGTAAGACGTATCAGACCCGTCGAACACAGGATGCAGATGAGGGAACACGGATCGGTTACGATAATCGACGATGCATATAATTCAAATCCCGTGGGATCAAAGGCTGCGGTTGAAACGCTCGCAATGTTCAAGGGGATCAGGATTCTCATAACGCCCGGAATGGTCGAGCTTGGAGACAGAGAGGATGAATTTAATTACAAATTCGGAACTTATGCCGCGGATTGCTGCGATTATATTCTGCTGGTAGGGAAAAAACGTGTGGAATCCATATATAACGGCGTTATAAGCAAGGGATTCCCTAAAGAAAAATGCCTGATATACAATAATCTTGAGAATGCTATGGCATATGCATATGCCATAAAGGGGCAGGAGCATAAATACATTTTGCTCGAAAACGATCTGCCCGACAATTATTAAACCGGTCGCTAAAGAGAAATTTGGTGCTTCGGTCAAGTATAGGACGAGAAATCAGCGGCAAAAACCGGCCGCTAAAGAGGAATTTGGTGCTTCGGTCAAGTATAGGACGAGGAATCAGCGGCAAAAACCGGCCGCTAAAGAGGAGGAGAAAAGTGAAAACCAGAGTTGCAATGATCTTCGGCGGAAAGAGCGTCGAGCATGAAGTATCGGTAATAACGGGTATTCAGGCCATAATGAGCATGAATACCGATAAATACGACGTAATACCCGTGTATATGACAAAGAAAAATGAGATGTACGTCGGGGAAGACATAGGAAAGATCGAATCGTACAGGGATATCGACGGGTTATTAAAAAGATCGCATAGAGTCATCATGATAAATAACGGTGAAAATGTGGAGCTTATATCTTTTCCGCCCAAAAAGTTCGGGAAAAACACGGAGATTGCGATCGATGTGGCGTTCCCACTCGTACACGGGACAAATGTCGAGGACGGAGCGTTTCAGGGATTCTTAAAGACACTTGGGATTCCTTTCGTGGGCTGTGATGTGACGGCTTCCGCGATAGGAATGGACAAATATATCATGAAGGCAGTCCTTAAGGAAAACGATGTTCCGGTGCTCGACGCTAAGGTGTTCAGGCTTTCGGACTACGAGGATGTGGACGGTCTTGTCGGGAAGATTGAGAATTCTTTTGGTTATCCCGTGATCGTAAAGCCTCTGAACCTTGGGTCGAGTGTTGGGATAAATGTAGCTAAGTCGAGGGTTGAACTTGTCGGCGCGATAGACGATGCATTCAGATATGCGACAAAGATCATAGTCGAGCATGCGATAACAAACCTGCGTGAGATCAACTGTTCCGTACTCGGTGACGAGAACGAAGCGATTGCATCCGAATGTGAAGAACCGATGCACACGGAAGACATCCTCAGCTACGAGGATAAATATGTGAGCAATGCAAAAGGCAGCGGTCAGAAAGGGATGGCAAGCGTTGCACGTAAGATCCCCGCAGACCTTACGCCCCAAAAGCGGGAAGAAGTGAGAGAACTTGCAGTAAAGGCATTTAAGATGCTCGGATGTAACGGAGTGTCGCGAATCGATTTTATGATCGATGAGGATAACGGCAAGCTGTATTTTAATGAGATCAATACCATACCGGGATCTCTGGCGTTCTACCTTTGGGAGCCGGTCGGAATTCCTTATAAGGAGCTTCTCGACAGGATGATCGGGCTTGCGCTGAAGCGCGTCCGTACCGAGGAGAGCATTACTTTCACGTTTGACACAAACATCTTGAATTCAGCGAGCTTTGGAGGACAAAAAGGAGGAAAGTTGCAGTGAAACCCATACCTGAGCGGGACGAGCCCGGGTATTATGAATCGACCCGGTTTGTGGAATCGCCTTTTTTGCAGATAAACGACGATGATCTGCTTTTGGTGCAGATGCAATATCCGCTTATGAACATGAAAAACGCCGAAAACAGGTGCATGGTCCGAAAAGAAGTATATGACAGGCTCAGGGAAGCCGCAAGTGCGTTGCCTGAGGGATATAGGTTAAAGATACTGGACGCATGGAGGCCTTTTGCGCTCCAAATGGAGCTTTATGAAGTATATTCGAGAGACATCATAAGGATATTTGAACTTGAGGACTGCCCGGAGGAGCAGCAAAAAGCAGTTATAAGAAAATTTGTTTCGGATCCGGTTCCGAACAGGGAAGTTCCGCCCGTACATACAACCGGCGGAGCGGTCGATGTGACCATTATCGATGAGAGCGGAAAAGAACTGGCGATGGGGTCGTTGTTTGATGAATTTTCGGACAGAACATATACCGCATTTTTTGAGAACGAGAAGGATAAGGAGATCAGAAATAACAGAAGACTGTTATACCGGGTTATGACAGATGCGGGATTCACCAATCTCCCGTCCGAATGGTGGCATTATGATTACGGAGACAGGTTCTGGGGGTTTTATAACAAGCTTCCGGCCATATACGGTGGAGTGTTCGAAATCTGATACATCATATCGTAAACTTTGGACCGATGACATTATATTTTATCGAAAGACGCCGTCCAGCCCCGGGGCTTAGCCGTGGGGAGTGTAAAGAGAATCCGTACAAAGAGGAAAAAAGCATGTCAAAGAAAAACAACATTATGTCTAAGGAAGAACTGAAGAAAAAAGGTAAAAATGTGTACAGAAGAGACATCAATAAGGGGTATATAATCTTGTACCTGGTTGTCTGTATTCTGGTGATCGTCGGAGAGGTATGTCTCTATTTATCAGGCGATAATTATTCGTTAGTCGAATTCTTAAAGGATATACTCGGAAACCTTATGGGAGTTCTTGCGGCCTTCCTGATCTTTGATATCGTGCATGAAAAAATCACGAAGGATTCGTACGCCAGTGAGATTTCGGAACAGATCCTCGATACAATGATGTATCATCCTGAAGCATTGGAACTCTATGAGAACGATCAGAAAAAGGTGTTTGTCAATGCATTTATCGGTTCTATCGTGAGCGACCCCGACGCGGTCGATATGATCAATAATCACCTGAACAATTATTTGCTGACAGATAAGGATTTGTCCGAAAGAAAAGATATATCGGAAAAGGATTGCAGGATAAGAACCGCATTTTCCTACAGCTTCATTCTGGAGACCGAAAGAACCGTTGCATTCGGGCAGTTAAGGGCACCGATAGTCGATGGCATCGATCCGTACTTTTATGTTCAGGAGGAGATCGATTACAATGTCAAATATCTTGCGCCCAAGGGTAATTACACGGACCGTTCCGAGGTGAAGATCGGATTTATTTATGATAATGCTGCGCTTGACAGATTCCTTCGAGGGAACAAAAGTGAGGAGAACGATGAATTATTGAAGAATTGCCTCTTTAGGGAAAGCCTTGAC
>JAEEIH010000145.1 GCA_016281275.1 Lachnospiraceae bacterium
ATTTTTTCCGGATGAATGGGTTGAAAGCGCCTACAGCATTGACTACGAAGCTTATTTCGAAGCCGGCTACAGAGGGCTTATTTTTGATATCGACAATACGCTTGTTCCTCACGGAGCAGATGCGGACGAAAGAGCGATAGAGCTTTTTGAAAGGCTCAAAAGAATAGGTTTTGACATATGTCTTCTTTCCAATAACAAAAAGCCCAGAGTCGAAAGATTCAATAAGGATGTCAATGTCAATTATATCTTCAAGGCCGGAAAGCCGTATTCGAAGAATTATTATGTTGCAACAATGATGACCCGTACTTCTGTTCAATCGACTCTTGTCATAGGAGACCAGCTTTTTACCGATATCTATGGCGGGAGGCTGGCCGGAATCCACACGATCCTTGTGAATCCCATTGATAAGAAGGAAGAATTTCAGGTCAGGTTAAAAAGATTTCTTGAAAGACCCGTTATGAGATTTTATAAACACAGTCTAAAGGAAAAGGTTTCAGGGATGCCCAAAAACCGTAAGCCCGAATCAAAAGCGGCGAGGATAGGGCGCAAAAAAGAAAAACATTTTTCGGTTACAGAGCGTATCGCACGGATCGACAGATTGTTTAACAGCAGGTACACATGAAAAACTTCTTTGACAGATCTTGTCGGAGAAGTTTTTTTGGTTGATAAAAAGAAAATTCTCTGTTTAAGCCCTGTTTGAAAAAGATAATTGAGTGAACTGTAATCTTAAAATGGGGATCTGTATAACATTCTGTTAATTACAATTTAACGGTATTCAATTATGAATTATTTAGTCCGTGAAATCACCCAAACGGTTGAAATACCATGTGTTCTGTTGTAAAATTATTTTTATCATTTTCACAGTCGTTCATTGATCAATCAATCCTTCGACGTGAGATAAGTGGGTGGTCCCCGGACAGTCGGGGTGTTTTTTGTTTTGAGAGGAGAAGCAAAATGAAAAAAGTATCATTGTTTTTTGTTACTTTACTCGCTGCACTTCTTGTGTTTGTGGGTGTGTCGGGTGCGAAAGAGGCAGAGGCCGCTGAATTTAAGGATCTTCTGATGGAAAAATTTTTCCCGAACGGGATTGAAAACGTAGTTCCCAATGATCCCGTATATGACCTTGTCAATTTTGAAAAAAAGGATCAGAGCATTATCGGTGTTTATATCAGACAGAATGAAGATTTTCTTCGTATGACGCGTGAGAATTGTGCGCTTCTCGATGTTTATACCATGTCTGACGAATATAATGATTTTGATATGACATACAGGCTTGACGGCTTTGATATCGGTGTTCAGTTCGATATCAGCGTTGACGGCGGTGATTGGCTTTATGATTCCGCTACCTGGGATATCTGTGATATGTGGGAACAGGAGAATATTCCGGCAGGACTTCCTGTAAAAGAGTATTTCGGATGGTCTTATACAGATAATGCGGTTTATTTTACATTTATGGATACGAATGCCATGAATAACAACAAGGGTGTTATGGACGGAATCTATGATGTGGTTGATGAAATCGGCGAAATAGATCTTAAGAATCACACTATAAATACGAGATATCGTTATTTTGTCGAATATACCCCCTGGGATGATATCAACGAGGACGGAGATCTTGTAGGTCACAGATTTATGTGGACCGACTGGTCTAAGGAAGTATCGTTCGGCAAGAATGGCAATGCCAAGGAATTTAAGCTTCCGAAGTCTTTCTCTGCCCCCATTATGTACGATCCTCATTTTGATGCTGACGGCAATCTTTATTGCTCTGTAATATTTAATACAGATATTACTGACACAGAGATCGCTCTCAACATAAACGAAGAAGGATTTGAAGCACTTGGTTATCTTACAGAGATCTGTGTTGACGATCCTTCGGAAAAGAATTTTGAAGACTGTTATACCGCGAACAGCCGATGGATGTCGTGTAAGGACAGGATAATGGACTTTATAAATGAAGGTGTTACAAAGAAGACCCGTATCCTTATCCGAGGAAGTGTTGTTTGCGAAACTCTCGATAAACAGACCGATTACGGATATGCTGTTCCTTCCGTTACAAAGCTTAAGGCTAAGAGCGTCAAGAAGAATTCAGTGAAGCTTACATGGGGCAAAGTGGAGGATGCCGAGTTCTATGAGATCTACGATTCGAACAACAAGCTTATCGGAACATCAAAGAAGGCAAACTACACAGTAAAGAAGTTAAAGGCCGGTACGGATTACACATTTAAGGTTCGTGCCGTAAAGAACGGTGTATTTGTCGGAAAGTTTGTCTCTGTAAAGGCAAAGACCAAGAAATAACCGTGTTTCGTTGTTATAAAGGTTTTAGAGAATGAACGAATTCAAGGGAAAAGCCGGGAAAGCTTTTCCCTTGATCATCTGTAATGGCATGACTTCCAAAAAAATAATACGGAAAAAAATTTTATATTGCGAAACACAAAATAATAATATAAAATATCCGTGTCTGTTTTTTTGACAAATTGCTTTAAACAGGCGAAGAGCCAGGTACACGTGAGTTTCACGCGTAGGGCAAGAAGCGGAACTCTTTGCCGCTTTCATATATCTTTATACACATCAGGAGGAAATTTATGATTTCAGCAGGTGAATTCAGAAACGGCATGACACTTGAGATCGATGGCAAGGTTTGTCAGGTTATCGAGTTCCAGCACGTTAAGCCCGGTAAGGGAGCAGCTTTTGTAAGAACAAAGCTCAGGGACATCATCAACGGTGGAGTTACAGAAACAACCTTCCGTCCCACAGATAAGTATCCGCCCGCACACATCGAGAAGAGCGATATGCAGTATCTCTATGCAGACGGAGATATGTACAATTTTATGAACACAGAGAATTATGAGCAGATCGCTCTTAATGCTGACGAAGTCGGCGATGCTCTTAAGTTCGTAAAAGAGAATGACATGGTTAAGATGCTCTCATATCAAGGCAAGGTGTTCTCGGTAGAGCCTCCTATGTTTGCAGAACTTGAGATAACAGAGACAGAGCCCGGTTTCAAGGGTGACACCGCTACAGGTGCAAGCAAGCCCGCTATCGTTGAGACAGGTGCTCAGGTTATGGTTCCCCTCTTTGTTGAGCGTGGCGACAAGATCCAGATTGACACCAGAAGCGGAGAGTACTTAAAGAGAATCTGACAGAATATAAAAAAAGACTCGCTTGCGGGTCTTTTTTTATGGGTCACAAATTACTGACAATAAAAATTCAGATGCCTTATCAGATTTTTAAGGATTGCTGCAGAATTGTCGAGATCATAAATAAGGAAAAGATCATATGCGTAACTGATCTGCTCGTCAATATAATACGGAAGCGAACGTTCGAACAAACTGTTAAAAGCATCCTCACACTTGTCGATTTCTATTCGGTTAAGCATCTTAATAAGGAGTTCGAATTCCTGTTTTAAATCGGTTATCTGTGTGTAATTATTCATTCGCCCTCCTTTCCGATCGCCTTTTCAATCTTTTATATTATATTAAGTATAGCACAAATATAAAATGAGTTCAAGTATTCTGTACATAAATGTGAATATTTTACTAAATCTTTATTAAATGGAAAAATGATTTGCCGTATCGAAAAGCAATAAAGCGCCATATTGGTATATGCACAAATTCTAGTGCTTTTCAAAAAGTATTATCCATGTTAAAATGTCATACAGAAAGTGATTGTAGTTAAAGGAGACTTTATTGATGAATAAAAAGGAACAGAACAATGATTTTATTTCGGAAAGTCAGATCAAGATTTCCGATGATGTGGTTGCAACTATCGGCGGACTGGCTGCTTCGGAGGTTGACGGTGTTGACTCGATGGCCGGAAACATTACCAATGAGATAGTCGGAAAGCTCGGTATCAAAAACAGTTCAAAAGGCGTCAGGATCGCAATTGACGAGGATCGTGTTACAGCCGATCTTTTCATTAATATTAAATATGGGTTCAGAATCCCCGATGTAACAGCCCAGATTCAGGAGAAAGTCAAGAATGCGATTGAGAACATGACAGGACTTAATGTAGTTGCAGTCAACATTCATGTTGTTGAGATCATCGTTTAAAGTGAGATCTGTTTTGGATTGAATTGGTCTGATTTTAGATAATTATACTCTTTTAACGAGGTGTACCATGACAAGAAGAGATTTAAGAAACCATCTGGTAAGGATGCTTTATATGCGTGAATTCCACGAGAAGGATGAGATTGAGGAACAAAACATGCTGTATCTTTCTTCTTTTGCGGAACTTTCCGATGAAGCTGAGATCAAGGAGATTACTGACAGATATGATTCGGTTGTTGAAAAGCTTGGCATCATCGACAGTACCATTGACCGCGTGGCAAAGGGATGGAAGCTTTCGCGCATCGGAAGGATGGATCTTAATATTCTCAGACTTGCTTCGTTTGAAATAATGTTTGATGATGTAATCCCGGATAAGGTTGCGGTCAATGAAGCTGTTGAACTTGCAAAAGAATATGGTTGTAATGATTCTTCTTATGGCTTTGTTAACGGAATTCTCTCGAGTTTAATAAAAGAAAAACAATAATAGATACATGTGATCAAAAGACATAACGGTCTCAGTGTTTATTTAACGGAAGACAACTAAAAATGACGAACATGATCAATAAGGTTTACACAGTCTCTCAGGTGAATTCGTATATCAGAAGGATTTTTGAGACAAATTCATCTCTCAGATATATAAGCATCAGCGGAGAAGTTTCGAATTGTAAATATTCCGATGCGGGACACATATATTTTACGCTCAAGGACAAGGGCGGCCAGCTTGCATGCGCGATGTTTGCCGGCAGGCGTGCCGGTCTTTCTTTTGTGTTAAAGGACGGAATGAGCGTTATTGTATCGGGACCGATCGGAGTATATGAGCGTGACGGAAAGTACATGATGTACGCAGACAGGATAGAGCAGGAAGGACTCGGCGCGCTTTACGAGGAATTTGAAAGGCTTAAAGCCAAACTCTCCGTGGAAGGCCTTTTTGATCCCGGAAAAAAGAAGCAAATCCCCGCTTTTTCCAAAAAAATCGGGATCGTTACGGCACGTACGGCTGCGGCGCTTCAGGATATTTTACGAATATCTCGTTCGAGAAATCCTTATGCCGAACTGATCCTTTCTCCGGCAACCGTTCAGGGAGCCGATGCTCCGGAATCCGTATGCAGGGCTCTCAAACGTGTTATTTCCGAAAAAACCGATGTGATAATCATTGCGCGGGGCGGCGGGTCATATGAGGATCTTTTCTGTTTTAACGATGAAAGGATAGTCAGGGCTGTTGCCGATTGTCCGGTGCCCGTTATCAGTGCCATCGGTCATGAGACAGACACGACTCTGACCGATCTGGTTGCCGATGTCAGAGTTCCGACGCCGACTGCCGCTGCACAACTTGCTGTGTTTGACATAGAGCAGTTTGACGGTACACTTGAGACTCACAGAACCAGGCTTTTACGGATCATGAACGATCGGGTCATGATCGCGAAACACAGGCATGAGGCGCTGAAGGCTAAAGTTACGGCTCATGCTCCGTCGAGAATGCTCGATAACATGCACATCAGGCTCGACAGCATCAAAACCAGGATTGATAACGTTTTCGAAGCGCAGAGAAGTGCGGCGCACATGAGACTTGAAAAGGATACACAGCTGCTCAAGGCACGATCACCGCTCAGCATGCTTGAAAAAGGCTTCTCATATGTTACGGATGAAAACGGAAAGAATCTTTCGAGAGTCGTTCAGTTCAGGACCGGTCAGAAGATTTCGTTAAGGGTGAGCGACGGTAGTGTTACCGCCACAGTTTCGGAACAGTAAGAAATGCCTGAATCCGTAAAAGAAAAGCAGAAATACACAAAAGAAAACCGGATAACCGCATGACACCGTCAAAAAGGAAAGAAGACTATATGGCACAGACAAAGGAAAAGAAAGAAGAAAAAAACATTAATACGTATTTCGAAGAGATCGAACAGCTTATAGACGAGATGGAAGATCAGGCGATAAGTCTTGAAGATTCGTTTGAGAAATATAAAAGGGGTGTAACGCTTATCAAAGAATGCTCCGGGAAGATCGACAGGGTCGAAAGGGAGCTTAAGGTGCTCGGGGAGGAAAAGCAGTGATCGGGCTTAATACTATTGAAGAACTTTTGGAACAATATCTTCCGAAAGGGGATGAGGGTTACGGACTCCTTAGTGAAGCGATGAGATACAGTGTGCTCGGTGGTGGAAAGAGACTCCGTGCCATCATGCTAATCGAAAGCTTCAGGCTTTTTTCGGATGATAAAGACCTTGAGAAATGCATGGCGTACCCTTTTGCTTGTGCGCTTGAATGCATCCACGGCTATTCTCTTGTTCATGACGATCTGCCCGCTATGGATAATGATGAGTTCAGGAGAGGCTCGCTCACAACACATAAACGTTACGGTCACGCAATGGGCATTCTTACGGGAGATGCACTCCTTAATTATTCGATGGAAATGATCACGCGAGCCGGTGTTGATTTTGAAAAGAGCAAACCCGGACAATACTGTAGTTATATGAGCAGATTTATGCGTGCGGCATCCGTGCTTTATAAAAATGCGGGCGCGTTCGGCATGATTGGCGGTCAGGTGCTTGATGTCGAGGGATTCGGAGATGATGTACAGCCTGACGAAGGGATGCTAGCAACACTCTGCGAGCTTAAGACTTCAAGGCTCTTTCAGGCGGCGCTTTGTTGCGGAGCTATACTTGCCGGTGCCGATGAGACTGAGGTATCGTTTCTTGATGATATCGGAAGGTTGATGGGTCTTGCATTCCAGATCAGGGATGACATCCTTGATGTGACGGCATCTTTTGATGAAACGGGAAAAGACACGGGTAGTGATGAAAAGAACAATAAATCGACTTTTGTATCCATGTTCGGACTTGACGCTGCACGTGACAGAGTTAAAGAACTATACGGTGAGATGTCGGGAAAACTTGCAGCTTTACCGGGTGATAAAACCGCACTTGAAAGTCTGTTTAAAAAACTTTTTATGATATAAGTGATTGGAAGGTACACGGATATGAGTATCCTTGATTCGATAAAAGAAGCGGGTGACATTAAAAATGTCGATCCTGCCGACTACAGAGAACTTGCAAAAGAGATCAGAACTTTTCTTGTTAACAATGTAAGTGCTACAGGCGGACATCTTGCCTCAAATCTGGGAGTAGTGGAGCTTACCATAGCGCTTCATTTATTCCTTGATCTGCCCAAGGACAAGCTTATTTTTGATGTTGGTCACCAATCGTACACGCATAAGATTCTCACCGGACGGAAAGATAAATTTGATTCGCTGCGCTCGTTCGGCGGGCTTTCGGGATTCCCCAAAACGTCCGAAAGCGACTGCGATGCGTTTAATACGGGGCACAGCTCGACTTCCATCTCGATAGCCGACGGAATGGTTAAGGCGCGTGATCTTATGGGAGAGGACTACAGAGTCGTCGCCGTGATAGGTGACGGAGCATTAAGCGGCGGTATGGCATATGAGGCGCTCAATAATGCCGGTCGATTCAGATCAAACATGATCATAGTGTTAAATGATAACAAGATGTCGATCTCTGAAAACGTTGGCGGTATGGCGGCATACCTGGGTAAGCTCAGAACCGCTTCGGGATATACATCTGTGAAATCGACCGTTGAAAAAGGGCTTTCGTCGATTCCTGTTATCGGAGACGAGCTTGTTGACAAGATAAGAAATTCCAAAAATTCAATCAAGAGTCTTTTCGTCAAAGGCATGTTTTTCGAGAATATGGGAATCACATACATCGGTCCCATCGACGGACACAACATTCCGCTCATGCTTGAGGCTTTTGAAGCTGCGGGAAAAAGTAAAAATCCCGTTCTTGTCCATGTTATCACAAAAAAAGGAAAAGGCTACAGACCCGCCGAAGTTAATCCGAGGATGTTCCACGGCGTTGAGCCGTTTATTAAAAAAACAGGCCGTAAAAAGAACAATAACGGTGTGGTTACATATACGGACGTTTTTTCCGACGCTTTGATAGAAGAAGCAAAAAAGAACGAAAAAATAGTTGCGATCTGTGCCGCAATGTCGGACGGAACGGGACTGACACGTTTCAGAGACTATTTCCCCGGAAGATTCTTTGATGTGGGTATTTCGGAAGAACATGCGGTGACTTTTGCCGCCGGAATGGCAAAAGTCGGATTGCGTCCTGTTGTTGCGATTTATTCGACATTTCTTCAGCGATCGTACGATCAGATCCTGCATGACGTGGCTCTTAACAACCTTCCGGTTGTTTTTGCAATCGACAGGGCGGGGATTGTCGGAAGAGACGGAGAAACTCATCAGGGTATATTCGATCTTTCGTACCTTTCTTCGATACCGGGACTTACTGTGATGGCACCCAAGAACGGTGCTGAATTAAAAAAATTCCTTGAATTTGCATTTGATCATGACGGACCTGTTGCCATCAGGTATCCGAGGCATAAAGCCACGCATAAGCTGGAAGATTTTGATACGCCCGTCGAGTACGGAAAATCTGAAATTATCAGGGAAGCAGCAGATGTTACGGTATTTGCGGTCGGCAGGATGGTTAAAGTAATGGACGAGATAATTGAACGTCTCGGGAACGAACAGGGGATAAAAGCAGGACTTATTAATGTTCGTTTTGTAAGTCCCGTGGATAAGGATACGGTTTTGGCTGTCGCACAAAGATCGAAGCGTATTATAACCTGTGAAGAAAATGTTAAACGCGGGGGTTACGGCGAGGCGGTTGCCGACATACTCCTCGAATCGGGATTCGACGGAAAGTTTTTGAATCTTGCGCTTCCCGATGAATTCCTTTCTCACGGAAGCCCGAATGATATCCGTGATCATATTTCGTTCGATCCCAACGGTTTATATAACAGAATTTGCGAGTTTCTGACGAAATAAAATGCTCGGGACAAATCGGTTATAAGCATTTTGATGAAATAAAAGCAATCAGTGATTGGCTGAAAGCATTTTGACGGATTTGAATAAAGCATTTTTACTTGACGAATAAGATTTATGTGATATAATATCCGTGTGCTTTTAGGAATAGCCATCACTTTTATGCACAATTTCATAACCGGAGGGAGGTTAGGTGTGAGGCTATGTCGAATGTAATAGTAAAAGAAAACGAGACACTGGACAGCGCTCTTCGCAGATTCAAGAGGAATTGCGCGAAGGCAGGCATCCAGCAGGAAATTCGCAAGAGAGAGCATTACGAGAAGCCCAGCGTTAGACGCAAGAAGAAGTCTGAGGCTGCTCGCAAGAGGAAATTTAAGTAAGCTGCTTTGTGATAAGGGCATGGTTTTTGGACCGTGCCTTTTTCTTTGTATATAAGGTATCCGGTAAATATCGTTATAATCGCCTGAATATTGATATTTGGCATATATCGGTATATAATATTGTCAATACATGAAGAATTGGTAAATCGGTTTTCATGTTTTACGTTTTTTAGGTCAGGAAGAATCTTATTCCCATGGAAGCACCCTGCAGCAACGCTTCCTGGGTGACCGGAAATCGGAAACGCTTCAGTCGCTTCAAAAGAGGGGAGTTTTTGTCTGTATGGAATCGGTCGAAAAGATCATAAATATACCCGGTACTCACATGTCGAATGTTTTCGGACAGTTTGACTCTCATCTGAAAGTGATTGAGAAAGCACTTTATGTTGATGTCGTTGTCAGAGGTGAGAGCATCAAAGTGATCGGAAGCGAGCAGAATGTTACGAAAGCTGCCAGAGCCCTCGAACAGCTTGCCATGTTATCCGAGAACGGTAATGTTATAGATGATCAAAAGGTTTCTTACACGCTTGCGCTGCTTATGGAAGATAAAGAATCACTTGTTAACGAAATCGATAAGGAGTTGATCTGTTTTACACTTGCGGGAAAACCGATCAAACCCAAGACAGTCGGTCAGAAGGAGTATATAGACAAGATCCGTGACAACATGATAATATTCGGACTTGGTCCCGCTGGCACCGGAAAGACATATCTTGCGATGGCCATGGCGATCACCGCTTTCAAGAAGGGAGACGTTTCGAGGATAATTCTCACGCGTCCCGCGATAGAAGCCGGAGAAAAACTCGGCTTTCTGCCGGGAGACCTTCAAAGCAAGATCGACCCGTATTTGAGACCGCTGTATGACGCTCTTTATCAGATCATGGGAGCCGAAAGCTATCAACGAAACGCCGACAAGGGTCTGATCGAAGTAGCGCCCCTTGCTTATATGCGCGGAAGGACGCTGGATAATGCGTTCATTATACTGGATGAGGCACAGAACACAACCCCTGCGCAGATGAAGATGTTCTTAACAAGAATCGGATTCGGCTCAAAGGCGATAATAACCGGGGATCCGACCCAAAAGGATCTTGCGCCGCCGGCAACAAGCGGTCTCGATATAGCAATGAAAGTATTGAGGGACATAGAAGGGATAGGCTTTGCTCATCTGACCAGCCGTGATGTCGTCAGACATCCGCTTGTACAGAAGATAGTTGAAGCTTATGAAAAATACGAAAAGAGGGAAAACGATGCCGCAAGAAACAGATCCAAAGGACAAAAACAGCTCCGTGATCGCAAATAGGCTGAAACATATTTCTTTCCTGCTGATCATTTCACTTTTGTGTGCTGCTTTGACCGGAATGTATGTTTCCGGATCCGACATAATGACTGTTCGAAGCTGCATTTACGGAAGTGCGTTCGTCCTGAGCTTTGGATTTCTGCTGATTTATTATATTGACGTTAACAAAGAGAATATTCTTTCCGTTCCGTCGTCAAGACTTATCATGGCGCTTATTCCGTCTGTCTGCCTTTTCATTCTGCACTGCGGCAACGCAGAGGTTGCTTCATGCGCCATAGTTGTGCTTCTTGCTTTCCTTTCGGGATGCTTTAATTTCACTTTGTCTTCGCTTGTTATATTCATGCTCTATGTTTATTCCGTGCTTTTTTCGGGATTTACGGTTGTTCCGTCTGTCGGGACAATGCTTTTCATTTTTGCGGTCTGCCTCTTTTCAAGAAGTGTGTTTACTCTGAAAAACAGCCTCTACTCGGCTCTCATAGTGATGGTGTTTTACGCGATCGTTATCTGTGTAGAGAGTGATTTTGTAACTTCGGAAATGTTCAGCACTTTCCATATTGTCCTTGCGGGAAGCGGTGTCCTTTCGCTTATTGCCGTCAGATTTCTTGTTATGATATTGTCAAAGGGGCTTTCAGGTTCTTCGGCTCTCAGGTTCACGATTCCACCCGATGCTGTTTCAACTACCGATGTTGAAGCCTCTCACTCGTTTGTGTTCGGAGAAAAGTCAGCTTCCGAAGTTTATTCCGAAGCGATCCCTGAAGACATTGTTTCAAAGGAAGATTACGAAAAGCTTGAGGAACGTCTGTCACGCGTTTACAAGGAAAAGGATGAATTACAAGAAAAACTTACGGAACTCAGCAATAAGAAGAGCATTCTGTCCATCGCGGATGTCTGTAGTGAAGATTTCCTTTATCTCGTAAGATTAAAACTCGACAATCCCGGCGTTTACGAGCACAGTCTTGCTCTTGCGGAAATCTCCTCCGGTGCGGCAAAGGCTATTTTGTGTGATGATGAATTCACTTATGCGCTCGGCATCATTCATGATGCCGGGAAAATACTCGGAAACGACTATATCGAAATACTGTCTTCGAAATATTGCGTTCCCGATTATCTTATTAAATCGCTTGTTCATACATCAAATAAAACCATTGATTTTCCGATCATGCGTGAAACAGGCATAGTTATCCTTGTCAACGATATGATCAACGCCTACGAATACGTGACAAGAAACGTTGCCAAACAAAAAAACGAAGGCGAAGAAGTAGTTATTACATGGTCCGAAGTGGTCAGAAAAACGATAAAGCATCGTAATTCACACAATTTCCTCAGGTATTGCGGTTATTCATCGGATGAGGTGAACACAATCATAGATTTTTTAACTTCTGTCGGAGGTGATTCTTATCAGATTAACAATTGAATTGCAGACTTCTTTAAAATTCCCTTTTAATCCGAGGATACAGGCAAAAAAGATTATCGAAGCGGCGCTCGATTTCCTTAAAGTTCCGTATGAAGCGCAGCTTGACGTATGTATAGCGGATAAAGATTATGTTGCCGGTCTTAATAAACGCTTCAGAAATATAGATTCAACCACAGATTGTCTTTCATTCCCTATGGTCGATTATGATGCGCCGCTTGATTTTTCTTATGTGGAAAACGATCCCGGCGCATATCTTGATCCGGAAACGGGAGCGATCATGCTCGGTGATATCGTGATTTGCGCCGAAAAAGTATTTGAACAGGCAGATGAATACGGACATGCGTCTCTTCGTGAATTTGATTTTCTTGTACTGCACAGCTTGCTGCATTTGCTCGGATACGATCATGTCGATGATACGGAGAGAGCCGTTATGGAAAAAATACAGAAAGAGATCCTTGAAAGAGCGGGTATCAAGAGATGAAAAAACTTTTCGGAAAACTGGCTGATTTCGTTAAAGGTCACATGATTCCTGTCATTGCGGGCGGAGTTTTGGTCATTACCGGCGTTGTTTGTCTTTTTGTTTTTCTTCCCGGCGGCGGAGACAGCGGCGCGGGGGTTGTTTCGATTCCCGAACCGGCTCCGGTCGTTTCGGATCCGATTCCTTCTGTGGTTCCCGCAGATCCCACGCCCACTCCTTTTGTTCCGACTCCGACTCCGGCAGAAGAGCCGGAGCCTGTCGAGCCTTCGCTTGAAGGCATGGTAAAAAGCGTTCTAGACGGAAGCTTGATATCCGAAGAGGTCGCCGTTAAAAGACCTTATGCGATCATGTTCAACAATATCGGTGTCGCGAATCCCCAAAGCGGAATAGGTGATGCAAAGATTCTTTACGAAGCGCTCGCAGAGGCCGGTATCACAAGACTTATGGGAGTTTATGAAGGACTTACGGAAGATTCGAGCTGTAAGGACAGGATAGGCTCGTGCAGAAGCGCAAGACATTATTTTGCCAGCTTTGCCGATGAGTATGATGCCATATTTATTCATTTCGGTGAAACAACATATGCGGAAAAGAAGATCAAGAAACTTAAGCTCGATCATCTTGAGGGTACTTATTGGATCGGTTCGACCGTGTTTTACAGGGACAAGACAATAAAAGCGCCCCATAACGCGTTTGCTTCGCTTGACGGTATCGTTAAAGGTATCGAAGAGATGAAGATGCGGGCGGACCACAAGGAAGATTTTAAACAGAATCATTTTGTATTTAATGACGCGTTTTCTGTCCCTTTATCGGGAAGTGATGCAAGTCTTGTCCGGCTTAATTATTCGTCGTATATGAGTCCTTATTTTGTTTATGACGCTTCTTCACAAAAATATACAAGATATCAGTTCGACGACGTTCATATCGACAGAAATACCGAGAATCCTCTGATTTTTGATAACATAATCATCCAGATCGTCAATGAATGGAACAAGGATGAAAACGGTTATCAGGATATGGAACTCGAGGATGCATCGGGAACGGGGTATTATATAACCGGAGGAAAATCCGTTCCCATCACATGGAAAAAGAACGAAAAAGAGAAATTCATGAGCTATTATGATGAAAACGGTGAAGTGCTGAGCATCAATCCCGGACGTACATTCATCTCTGTTTTCCCGGATTATCGCGTGGATAAGCTTGTGATCGAATAAATTGTACGGGACCTGCAGCGTGCCGTGAAACGAAAGCACTCGAAACGCTTTCGATAGGAGATTTATGAGTACGAAAAAAAATAATTACCTTACGCAAGGTATGATCCTTGCCGTCGCGGGACTGGTGACAAGATTCATCGGTATGCTGTACCGAATTCCGCTCACCAATATTGTCGGAAGCGAAGGAATGGGATATTACAGCACAGCCTATGAAGTCTATAATATTGCGCTTCTTGTTTCGACATACAGTATTCCCGTCGCAATATCAAAGATCATTTCATCGGGAAATGCGCAGGGCAGATTTAAGGACGGAAAAAGAGTATTCAGAGTGGGACTTGTTTTCTCATCATCGGTGGGATTACTTGTCTCGCTTGTTCTGTATTTCTTTGCTCAACCCGTTGCGACGGCAATGGGATATCCGACTGCTGCATTGCCTCTTAAGGTCCTTGCGCCCACGATCTTTGTCTTTTCGTGCATGGGCGTCATCAGAGGGCTCTTTCAGGGGCGCAGAAACATGGTTCCGACAGCTGTATCACAGGTGGTCGAACAGATAATCAATGCGATTATCAGCGTGGTTTGTGCCGCGACCTTCGTCAATATGCTTTCTGTGTATCCGAGGGCAGCCCTCGGTGCTGCGGGGGGGACGATGGGAACTCTCTCCGGTGCCTTGGGAGGCTTGATTTTCCTTGCACTTTTTCTTTTTATCAGAAGAAAGAGGACGGAACAGGAAGACGAATACATCGAGCCGAACGACACCGTAACGCCCTATAAATCCATTCTTAAGATACTTGTCGTTACGATGATCCCGATCATTCTGAGTCAGACCATTTACCAGCTGAGCGGTATCACGGATGATTTTATGTTCGGTCGTATATTAAACACAAAGGGCATGGCTGAAACCGAAAGAGCTGTCCTTTTTGAGGCGTATGCAAACAAATACAAATGGCTTTACAATATGCCGGTCGCCATCGCTTCCGCATTCGGTGTTTCGATAGTTCCTGTTCTTTCCGGATCTGTCGCCGTTAAAGATATTGACGGAATTAAGGAAAAGATCAAAAGTACGGTTAAACTCAATATGATGATCGCAATACCTGCTGCGGTCGGTCTTTCTTTCTTCGCCGGACCAATCATGCGTTTATTCTTCGGAGAAGACGGAGAGCTTGCCGCCAAGCTGCTTATGTGGGGTGGTATCGCAGTTGTCTTCTTTGCGTATTCCACTCTTACGAACGGAGTTCTTCAGGGAATAAATAAATTGTCTCTTCCCGTGATCCATTCGGCGCTTTCTCTTGTGATCCATATAGCACTTCTTTTCGGATTGCTTTATTTTACCGAGCTTAATGAGAATGCGCTCATGATCTGTAACATTTTTTATGCGTTTGTTGTCTGCGCTCTAAATTACAGATCGATCAGAAGGGAGATCGGATACAGGCAGGAGATAAGAAAGACATTTTTGATCCCTGTCATAAGCTCGCTTGCTATGGGACTGTTCGGCAGATGTGTTTATCAGTTGCTTGCAATAGCGGGAATAAATGTGTCTGTCGGCACTGTGATTGCTATCTGTGTGTGTGTACCTGTTTATTTTGTGATCCTTATTTTATTCAAAGGTGTCGGAAAGGAAGAGCTTTCGAAGCTTCCGATGGGAAGCAGGATTTGCAGGCTGTTCACCGCACTTAAGCTTTTGAAGTGATAAAACGCATCAAGAGTCGGAACGGATCTATGACAGACGGATTGTTGGGACGGTATAATGGGAGGACACATGAAGAATTATGATATTATCATCATCGGCGCAGGAGCCTCCGGTCTTTTGGCCGGTATATGCGCGGCAAGAAACGGGTCCGATGTTCTGATCCTTGAAAAGCTTTCCAAACCCGGCAAAAAGATCACTGTTACAGGGAACGGAAAATGCAACATCTTTTCTGACAGAGAGGATGTTGAAAATATTGTCAACGGACGTGACAAAGAGGCTGCCGCCCGGATTTTTAAAAGCATCCCTTTTGATATTCTTGTTCGTTTTTTTGAATCCATAGGTATTTTCGTGCTTGAAAAAGGCGGATATTATTACCCGGTATCTCTTCAGGCATCTACCGTCAGAGACAATCTTGTGACAGTAGCGGCATCGTCCGGTTGCAGTATCATTTGTGATTGTGATGTGACGGATGTTAAAGAAACAAACGGTTGTTTTGTCGTCAATAAAGAATATTCCTGCAAAAAGCTCATCATGAGTGCGGGCGGCATGGCAAGACCCGATCTCGGGACGGACGGCTCATCCTTCAAGCTTCTCAAAAGTCTCGGAGTCGATCACACGGAGCTTTATCCCGCGCTTTGCGGTCTTATAACTGATTTTAAGCATTTGAAGGTGATCGACGGTGTCAGACATTACGCGGATATCAGTCTGATGGTTGACGGTTATGAAGCTTTTAAGGAACACGGAGAGATTATTTTTAATAAAAAAGGCATAAGCGGAATCCCCGTAATGAACTGCTCGGGGATAGCTGCAAGAGCTCTTCGAAGAAAACTTGACGTCAGCATAAGGATAGCTGTTTTGACTCAGAGAGACAGAGAGATTATGCTTAAGAGCATCTGGGAAAGGCTTGTCGAAGGTGGTTATACGATTGAGGAGCTTCTTACGGGAATAGCAAACAGAAAACTTGTTTATGCGATGATGCTTCATATGAAGGTGGATCCCGAACTCAGACCGGGTGTTGATGACGGATTTCGGATAGCGGGACATATAATAGACACTCTCTGCTGTCTTACTTTACACGTTACGGGTACAATGGGCTTTGAAAATGCACAGGTGACGAACGGAGGAGTAAGGCTTGATGAGGTAAACAATAATACGTTTGAACATAAACGTGTTAAAAATCTGTATATAACGGGCGAGTGCCTTGACGCGGACTTCGTCTGCGGCGGAAATAATCTTACATTCGCATGGATCACCGGACTCAGAGCCGGGACCTATGCTGCCGGAGGGATAATTGATTCGGATATCTGTAACTGATAAAGAAAAACTTGATCCGGAAGCCATGAAAAGCTTTGCCGCAAGGAAGATGGGGATCGATCCTGTTCTCATCGTTTCGGCAACGCTTAAAAAGCTGTCACTTGATGCCAGAAAAAAGGATGACATCCGCTATGTGTACGGTATTGACATTGAGGCTGCCAATGAAGAAAAGATCCTTAAAAAATGCAGAATCAAAAATGCGACAAAAGTGACACAGGTTGTGTATAAGGACCCTTTGACGATCTGCCCCGAAAACGGATCGGACTTAGGAAATAAAGGAGACAGCATAGGCAGATGCGGGAATTCTTTGATTATGCGTGATGGAATAAATCGTCCCGTGATAGTGGGGTTCGGCCCCGCCGGGATGATCTGCGCTTATAAGCTTGCGGCCGCAGGCCTTAAACCGATTGTCCTCGAGAGAGGAAGCGATGTGGATAAACGCGTTTCCGATGTCGAACGTTTTTTTGAGACGGGAAAGCTCTTTGTCAATTCAAATGTCCAGTTCGGTGAAGGCGGTGCCGGGACATTTTCCGACGGTAAGCTTAACACCATGATTCATGACAGCTTTGGGAGGATTGCTCATGTATTCGATATTCTGGTCGAATTCGGCGCGGATCCATCGATAAGATATATCAACAAGCCACACATCGGAACCGACAGACTTACTGTGATAGTAAAGAATATTCGGGAGAGGGTCATAAGTCTTGGCGGAGAAGTTCGTTTTAACAGTATTTTTACGGGATTTGAGCATAAGGACGGTCGTATCGGCGCTGCAATCGTAAATGGCGCAGAGCGTATTCCTTGTGATACAATAGTTCTTGCAACCGGACACAGCGCTCGCGACACGGTACGTATGCTGTTGTCTGAGGGTGTTGAAATGGAGAAAAAGCCATTCGCAATGGGCGTTAGGGTTGAACATCCGCAGGAACTGATCTCGAGAGCGATGTACGGATCGGATTACAGAAAATATCCGCCTGCGGATTACAAACTTACATACAAGACCACTGACGGCAGGGGAGTTTATTCTTTCTGCATGTGCCCCGGAGGTGTTGTTGTAAACGCTTCGTCACAGGAGGGCAGGCTTTGTGTAAACGGAATGAGCTACAGCAGGCGTGACGAGGCTACGGCAAACAGCGCGATCGTGGTCGAAATCAGGGAAAGCGATCTTGATGGCGACGATATACTTGCCGGGATGAAATTTCAGGAGAGGCTTGAGGAAAAAGCATTTGAGGCATGTGATGGAAAAATCCCGGTATGCTATGTGAAGGATTTTCTTGAAGGACATGAAAGCACTGATATGGACGGAAGAAAGCCGAACACACGAGGTGCATTTGCGCCCGCCGATCTGTACGCGATTCTTCCGGAACTGATCACCGGACCGATAAAGGAAGCACTTCCGAGCTTTGATCGTACCATAAAGGGCTTTGCGGGAGATGAAGCGATCATGCTTGCCGTTGAGAGCCGTACGTCTTCGCCGGTCAGGATCGTAAGGGATCCGGAAACGCTTTGCGCGAAGGGATTTTTGGGACTTTATCCCTGCGGAGAGGGTGCAGGATATGCCGGAGGCATCACATCGGCCGCGGTTGACGGACTTAAGGTATATGAAGCTGTTATAAAGCGCTTGTGTACAAATGAAGCATAAAATCTCGACCGAAGAAAGGTACATAAACAGTACCGCAGATTTATGTACAGAAATGCAATATTATGAAAATAATCAGAAAAGGTATTTCAAAGAGAGATGAACGAAGATACAAATAAGGCACCGCTCACCGAACCTGAGCGGCAAATGTATTTTATTGAGGGATGCAGGAAAATCCTTGAGGAGCAAGGTGTTCTTGGTGAGGGTAAAACTCCCGTATATCACATTTCAACATTCGGTTGCCAGATGAACTTCCGTGATTCCGAAAAGCTCGCCGGAGTACTTGAAAGTATCGGATACAGACCTGTGGACAGCGAAAAAGCGGATCTTGTCCTTTACAACACCTGTACGGTCAGGGAGAACGCGAGTACCCGTGTTTACGGCAGAATCGGTTATGTCGGAAAGATCAAGAAGGAAAACAATCCTTCGATGATAATCGGGATCTGCGGTTGTATGATGCAGGAACCCGATGAGGTCGAAAAAATGAAGAAGAGCTACAGCTTTATCGACATTATCTTCGGTACACATAACAGCTACAAGATAGCTGAGCTTCTTTACACGCTTCTGATGAACCGTAAAGCGAAGGAAAAGAAGCCTTCGCTTAAGACACGTGTTATTGACGTTCAAAAAGAAGCTACGGGGATAGTTGAAGATCTTCCCGTTAAATATGACAGTTCCTTCCGCGCAGGAGTCAATATCATGTACGGGTGTGACAATTTCTGCACTTACTGTATTGTGCCGTATGTGAGAGGTCGTGAAAGGAGCCGACGGAGTTGTGACATCATCCGTGAGGTTGAGGAACTTGCAAAAAAGGGCGTTAAAGAGATAATGCTCCTGGGTCAGAATGTTAATTCCTACGGCAAAGGACTTGATGAAAAAATCTCATTTGCCGAATTGCTTGATAAGCTCGCAACCATAAAAGGCTTGCAACGTCTTCGCTTTATGACATCGCATCCGAAGGATCTTTCGGACGACCTTATTAAAGTTATGGCAAAACATAAAACGATCTGCAGACATATTCATCTGCCCCTTCAGAGCGGAAGCAGCAGATTGCTTAAAAGGATGAACCGTCATTATACAAAGGAGGATTTCCTCTCTATTGTTAAAAAGCTTCGGGATGCAATGCCCGATATAACGATAACTACCGACATAATAGTCGGCTTTCCCGGCGAGACGGAAGAAGATTTTTCAGAAACATTGGATGTATGTGAAACGGTTTCTTTTGACAGCGCTTTCACATTCATATATTCAAAACGGACGGGAACTCCTGCCGCAACATTTGACGATCAGGTTCCTGAAAATGTGGTAAAGGAGAGATTTGACAGGCTCCTGAATGTTGTTGCCCGGTGCAGTGCAACAAATGCATCCCGTCTTGTGGGAACGGAAAAGGAAGTGCTTGTTGAGACTGAAGGCCGCGATCCCGGCACGGACGAACAGAAACAGGAGATTGAACTGACCGGCAGACTCGGCAATAATCTGCTTGTTCACTTTGAGGGCAGTAAGGACCTTATCGGAGAGATCGTTAAAGTGAAAATCGAAGAATGTAAGGATTTTTATTATATCGGAAAGCTGATATAACAAAACATAACCGCCAATATGAGGAGGAAAACGCCATGAGAATGTATGACATCATCGACAAAAAGAGACTCGGAAACAAACTCAGTAAAGAGGAGATCGCATTCTTTGTAAACGGATACACGGAAGGCTCAATCCCCGATTATCAGGCAAGCGCACTTCTGATGGCCATAGCCATCAACGGTATGGATGTGGAAGAAACGACGGAGCTTACGTTACTGATGGCAAAAAGCGGTGAGATGCTCGATCTCTCGGTGATAAAGGGCGTGCATGTGGACAAGCACAGCTCCGGCGGTGTCGGTGACAAGACCACGCTCATCATCGGACCTATGGTTGCGGCTCTTGGAATCCCGGTTGCGAAGATGTCGGGAAGAGGTCTCGGACATACAGGAGGAACAATAGATAAACTGGAGAGTATCCCCGGTTTTAACACATCGCTCTCGAAAGAAACCTTTTTTAACAATGTCAATACACTCGGCCTCGCTGTTGCGGGACAGACCGCCAATCTTGCGCCCGCCGATAAGAAGTTATACGCTCTTCGTGATGTTACGGCGACAGTTTCGAGCATTCCGCTCATCGCCGCCAGTATCATGAGTAAGAAGCTTGCTGCGGGAGCGGATGTTATAGTTCTTGATGTTAAGACGGGGTCGGGAGCTTTTATGAAGACTGTTGACGGTGCTGTTGAGCTTGCACATCGTATGGTCGATATCGGAAATAATGCGGGTCGAAAAACGTTTGCAATTATCACCGACATGAACGATCCTCTCGGAACCGCCGTGGGAAACGCGCTTGAGGTTATCGAAGCGATCGAAGCTCTTAAAGGCAACGGTGACGCAAAACTCATGGAGGTTGTTTACACGCTCGCGTCTTACATGGTTTTCGGCGCGGGAACGGCCTCCTCGCCCGAACAGGCACGTACTATGCTCGAAGAAACCATCAGATCCGGTAAGGCTCTTGAAACCTTTGCCAAATTTGTTAAGGCTCAGGGCGGAGACGACAGGTTTGTATTCGATACTTCGCTTTTTAAGCTCGGTTCTGTCAAAGAAGACCTTCTTTCGGACACGGAAGGCTATATCACGAACATACTCGCCGACGAAGTCGGAATTGCGTCGCTTATTCTCGGCGGAGGTCGTGAGAAAAAGGACGATGTTATAGATCCGGGAGTCGGGATCGTCATTCATAAAAAGACTTCGGACCGTGTAACCGTAGGTGAACCTATTGCTACACTTTATGCCAACGATACGGCTAAACTCGAGGAAGCAAAGAAACGCTTATACGGTGCGTTCACCTTCGGAAGTGAAAAAACTATCGGGTACAGAACAATCTACGAGATCATCCGATGATTTGACAGGTGGGGGACGACAACGCAATAACGGAATATATTAAAAAATCCGACTGCATTTCTCTGAAAATATGTATATTGCGAAAACCTTACACTTGCTTTATCGGAAATCGTGTAGTAATATATCATGGATGTTTTTCAGAGAATATGAGATACGGAGTACTACAACATGGCAACGATCAAGCCTTTCGAATGCTTAAGACCCAATGAATATGTTGCACACAGAGTGGCGGCATTACCCTATGATGTATATGACAGAGAGGAAGCAAAAGCTAAAGTGGCGGAAGATGAGCTGACTTTCCTTCGCATTGACAGAGCGGAAACACAGTTTCCCGATTCCGTCGATACATATGATCCCATCGTTTATCGAAAAGCCAAGGAGCTCCTTGATGCACGTATAGCCGACGGAACCTTCATTACCGACACGGACAGATGCTACTATATCTATGAGCTTATCATGAACGGAAGGCATCAGACAGGTATCGTTGCGTGCGCCTCGATAGATGATTACGCCGGCAACGTTATAAAAAAACATGAGAATACCCGTGAGGAAAAAGAGATTGACCGTATTAATCACGTTGACACATGCAATGCGCAGACGGGTCCGATTTTCCTGGCATACAGGTCTGACGAGATCATTAGCGGCGTGGTTGAACGTTATAAGACAAACACCAAGCCCATATATGCATTTAAGGCTGACGACGGTATTGAGCATAACGTCTGGAAGATTGATCAAAAACAGGATATCAGTACGATCGAAAACGAATTCGGACACATAAACAGTATTTACATCGCTGACGGACATCACAGAGCGGCTTCTGCCGTTCGCGTCGGATTTAAGCGCAGAGCCGAATCGGGAATGTTCAGAGGCAACGAGGAATTTAATTTCTTCCTTTCGGTTCTTTTCCCCGAAGATCAGCTCATGATCATGCCGTACAACCGTGTCGTAAAGGATCTTAACGGTTACAGCGTTGACAGTTTTATAAAAGAAATCTCCAAGAATTTTACTGTTACAAAGATGGACGGACCCTTTACGCCCGATGAGAAATGTACTTTCGGCATGTTTGTTGAAGACACATGGTACAAGCTTGAGGCGTCCGACACATTAAAGAAACTTTCGGATCCCGTGGCTTCGCTTGATGTTTCCATACTTCAGGACTATCTTCTCGGTCCCGTGCTTTCGATAAACGATCCGAGAAAAGACAAGAGGATTGACTTCATCGGAGGTATCAGAGGTCTTAAAGAGCTTGAGAGAAGAGTTCATCACGACATGAAGATCGCTTTTGCGATGTACCCTACATCGATCAGGGAACTTTTTGCCGTATCCGATGCAGGAAGGCTTATGCCTCCCAAATCTACATGGTTCGAACCTAAGCTTCGAAGCGGACTCTTTATCCACAGAATTTGATATTACAGCATTCCGTGCCGGCAGTGTTTTTTTATGATTCGTTGTCACATCTTGAGATCATCGTCATTTTCGATTCGACATAAACGATATGACGGCTTAAATAACACGACCGGATGATTGTTTGATTATAAGTCTCCCGTTCGATTTTGAATGGGAGATTTTCTTCTTGTTGCCTTAGGTCTGATGAAGTGATAAAATAAAATTGTATGTGAAAAAGATCGCATAAATGGGAGAGCTTATGGATAATAACACGAACACAAACGAAAACACTACGGTTACACAGAATAAGTCGGGTTGCGATTTCTTTAAGAAATTTCTGCTCTTTGTCCTGGCTGTCATCGCAATTCTTAAGGTGATTGAGAAGATTAAAGAAAAGAGCTTTGAACGCTTTAATTCAAAAGGTCGTGTCAGGAAATACATCTCGATTTTTTCCAACAAGAAGATCGATAATTCCGAAAAGCTTGACGGCGTTTGCGTTTATTCGTTGTTCTCAAACGTTAAAGCCGATCTTTCGGACTGCAATCTTTCAAAGGATTCGTTTGTGAGCATCGTCAGCTTCTTCTCTAACATTTCGGTAAGGGTACCGGAAGGATTAAAGGTCAATATCGACGGTCTCTGTTGCAAATCTGTTGTTAACGGCAACGTTGCGGAAACGGATGATGAAGAAGGCGGCATGTATGTAGCATATAATGCAAATTTCAGCAGGATCAGGATTGATAATTAATGACTTCTAAAGGTTTGAACGATAAAAGCATACATTGCGCGCTTATTTCGCATGAAAACGATAAGCTTAAGGAGCTGCTCCTTGAGCTTAAGTTTGTGTTAAAGGATGTTGGCGCCGATACCGAAAAAACTGAAAGGCTTAAAATTGAGTATGGCTTTGAATATTCCGACGTAAAAGCCATACTTTCTCATGAGGATGTTAAAGTGCGCCAGTTCGGTGCATTTTGTATTGCGGACCTTTTTGGAGAGAGCGCCGCTACGTTTCTTGTCGATGCTTATCTTCGGGAAGACGTGGAATATAACAAAGAGCATTTAGTCAAGGCTCTCACACAGCTGCCGCTGTCATCCGGCCAGGAGAAGTTGTACGGCAGGCTGGAAGAGCTTATAGGTCTTTTGAGAGGTGAGAAAAACGAATCTCATAAGCATTATATAAAAGAGATAAGATCGCTTTTGTGTCTGCTGCGGAAAGACGGAGAAAGAAGACCTTTTACCGGTCAGAAGCTAAAAAACGAGATCGTACTCACTACCAACAGAAATTTCCGCGAGGTGACACTTGACAGTATAAAGGGTTGTCCCAAAAAGCTTTTTAACGCAGGAGTCATGGTTTTATGTGACGATATACGTAAGATCGCTGATATCAGAACATTCGACGAGATGCTTTTTGCTCCTCCTTTTGATGAGGAGAATTACGGGCTTATCGATAAAGAAAAGGATGTTGCCCGCCGCTATATCAGTGAAGTGCTCACTCCTTACATCCTTGAAAGAATGAAAATCAGGAAGAACGCTAAAAAGCTCCCTGTTTCTTTCAGGCTTGATATCAAAGGAGAAGAAGTCAGGGAAACCGAGGAAGACATTCAGAGAACCCTGACCGGAATTGTCGAGGAAGAGAGCGGGTACGAGCTCATTAACATCAGAAATGATTTTGATATTCAGATTCGTTTTGTTAAAAGGAAAACCGGAGTTTTCAGACCTCTTGTGAAATTCTATGTTCCGAAAGATGCAAGATTTCTTTATAAAACAACGGACGTTGCGGCAGGGCTTAAACCGCACACGGCGGCTCTTATATGCGCTCTTTGCGGTGAATACATGACGGAAGGAGCAAAAGTGCTCGATCCGTTTTGCGGAGCCGGGACGCTTCTTGTTGAGAGAGACAAATTCCTTAAAACGGAGTTCCTTTTCGGATCGGATATTTACTCCGCGGCATGCGCCGCTGCCGAGCAAAATCTCGCAAAGGCCGGGCTTTCAGATAAATCGAAGATCATAAACAAGGATTTCCTTTCACTCGGTCATAAAGAGCTTTTTACGGAATTGATCACCGATCTGCCGTTCGAGACGGAAAAAAAGACGCTTAAAGAATTGGAAGCTGTTTATTCTGCATTCTTTTCGAGATGTACGGTACTGCTTGAAAAGGGATCTTATATATTTGTTTACACCAGGAACTATTCTCTTCTTAAGAAAGAGATCACGCGGAACAATGTCGGGATCGTTAAATGCTTTGAAATCTCGAAAAGAGAAGGAGCTTATCTGTGCGTTTTAAAGATATGAAAGATTGGCGGTTCCTTTGATCGTAAATTTGAGCTGAAAATCAATTGGAAAGGTTGCAGACATGGAAAAGAAAAAAAAGAAGCCTTCGATTGCTCTTATAATACTTGTTTTATCCGCGCTCACGTTTCTGATCCTTCTTTTTACATATCTGAAGGATGTAAGCGACAGCAAGCCGAAAACTGTCTCTTTACGGGAGGAATACCAGAAAGAACTGCTTGAAAAAGGAGAAGACGAACAATGAAGAATAAGAAAAAGATAATTGTGACCATCGCAGGCATTATTCTTATACTCGGTGGCATTGTGATCTTTTGCATTCCGATATTCTTTCAGACAAAGAATTCCATAGCAAATGACGAAAAGCTCGATTATATAAACGAGCTTATAGAAAAGAATCAGAAGGCGCTGGCGGAAAACAAAAGCGCGGAACAGAAAAAAAACGAAGTCGATATAAACAGCGCTTCGACAGATGAAAGTGAAACAAAAGTTGAAGTCGGCACGGTTACGGCAATTGATGATGAAACGGCTGCGGCGCAAAATGCATTTGTCATCGATGCACCGATTTTTGATGAATTTCCTATTGGCGGATTCGAGTCGATCGGTGATGAAGGAGGTTCGATCATGCTCGGGGAGGGTGAAGCTCCCGTAGAAGAGCTTGATCCGGCTGAGATAGCAAGCAGACTTGAAGGTCAGAACTGCATCGGAGTCATTGCGTGTGACAAGATCGATCTTTGTTACGCGATAGTTGAAGGCGTAGAGTATGCCAATATAGGTGTTTCTATCGGTCATTTTGAGGAATCCGCGGGAATCGGACAGGAAGGAAATTGTGCTCTCGCCGGTCATAACGGTGGTTTTTACGGGCGCTATTTCGGTGATATAAAGGATCTCAGAAAGGGTGACGAAATCAAGCTCACAGATCTTCTCGGACAGGAGTTCACTTATAACGTGACCACTTCTTTTAAGTGCGAGCCCACAGATATAGAGGTTGTCGGTGAACTTGAAGAAAAAGGGAAATTTTTAACGCTTGTTACATGTTGTGAAAACGGTGCGCGCAGGTACATAGTAAGAGCAAAATGCACCAAGCCTCCCGTTCTTATAAAACAGGTAAAATGACCGTTTTCGGAATTTATAATTTTCTCATTTACCGATTTCGGCACGAGGACCGCTCAGGATGATCATCATTTACATTATATTTGGTCTGATGATAACGGCGATGATCATGGCTGTTATCGAGACACGGATTTTAAGAGTCACGCATTATGAGATAATTGCCGACTGCCCTTCGGATCAGGATGAAAAGACCGTCAGGATTGCGATAGTTTCCGATCTCCACTGCACAAGATTCGGAAAGAAGAACAAAAGACTCATCGATAAAATTGCCGGGCAGAAAGCGGATTTTTTGATCGTTGCCGGAGATGTTATCAACAGCAGACCCGGTGATCTCCGTTATGCTGTGGAATTCTTTGACGGTCTCAGGAACGAGGGAGTCGAAGCATATTATTTTTTCGGTAATCACGAACAAAAGCTTGTCCTTTACGGTGAGAATGAATTACAAATATTTGAGAACGAGATGAAGTCGCATGTGCGTATCGTCAATAACGATACGGTAGAGGTTAAAGGAACGGTGCTTAAGGGACTGCTGATTCCTCTGAGAATGTACCGAGACAGTCTTTCTAACATTGCCGGATATTTTGACGCGACCGGGCTCGCCGGAAGCTTTTGTGATGACGGTAAATATCATATTCTTGTTGCGCACGATCCCACTTTTGTCGATTATTACAGGGATATTAACGCGGATTTGACAATCGGCGGTCATCTGCACGGCGGGATCATAAGACTTCCTTTTGTGGGTGGTCTGATATCGCCGAGACACAGGCTTTTTCCGGGGAAGACAAAGGGACTTTACGATGAGGGAAACGGGAAGCTTCTTGTCACATCGGGAGTAGGTTGGCATGCTTTGCCGTTCCGGTTTTTAAACGATCCGCAGATCGTTATTCTTGAAATAAAGATGAGGCGATGAAAGCGCCGAATTCGGAAAGGAGAGATCACAATTGAATCCGAGTTATAAGCTTGAAGCTTTTGAAGGACCCCTTGATCTGCTCCTTACGCTGATAGAAAAGAATAAGATCAACATATACGATATACCTATTTCGGAGATCACAGAGCAGTATCTCGAGTACGTGAGCTCGATGGAAACCGACGATATGGAATATATGAGTGATTTTATCGTTGAAGCTGCAACACTGATCCGCATCAAATCAAAGATGATGCTTCCCGTCCCGGAAGTCAATGAAGACGGCGAAGGGATCGATCCCCGTGCCGAACTTGTCGAGAGGCTTCTCGAATATAAGATGTACAAATACATTTCGGGACAGCTTAAGGATAGGCAGATGGACGCTTCAAAATATCTGTTTAAGCCGTCGACGATCCCCGATGAAGTTCTTAACTATAAAGAAGAAATAGACGTCAAAGAGCTTCTTGAGGATGTCACGCTCACAAAGCTTAAGGATATATTCAATGATCTTGTAAAGAAAAAGGAAGACAGGATAGATCCCGTGAGGAGCAAGTTCGGTAAGATCGTCAAGGAAGATGCCGACATAAGAAAGACAATCTACGACCTTCAGGCGTTTGGTCTTATGAACAGGAAGTTCAGCTTCCGTGCCTATATGGAAAGACTGAACACCAAGATGGAGATGATAGTCAGCTTCCTTGCTATCCTGGAACTAATACGAATGGAAAGGATCAGGATCGAACAGGACGATCTGTTCTGCGATATACAAATCGATTATCTTGCAAATGATATTGCGCCGATCGAAGATCTTTCCCTGTCATGACCGGGATGATTTGGTGTTTTTTCGAAAATTTTTTTATTTGTTCGCTATCCGGACACAAGACATGCGATCACTATCAATAAAACAGCAGTTCGGACAGGAACTGTCCAATAAGGTTGGTAACAGAAATGACAAACGAAGAAATCAAAAATCTCGACAGCGAGACAAAGCTGCTTCTTGCACATGTGGAAGCCATACTCTTTACAATGGGTGAATCCGTGGAAGTCGGTCGGATAGCTCAGGCTCTCGGTTACGATGAAGAAACCGTTCTGAATGTGATCAATAATCTCAGGGAGAGGTACGAAGACGAAAGTTTCGGAGTTCAGATACTTGAGCTTGACGGCTCGTTCCAGATGTGCACCAAGCCTTCTATGTACGAGTCGATCATCAAGATCACAAATGTTCCGAAGAAGATAGTGCTTACGGACGTACTGCTTGAAACCTTATCAATTATTGCTTATAAACAGCCTATCACGAAGCAGGAAATAGAAAATATCAGGGGAGTTAATTCCGATCATTCGGTTAACAAGCTTCTCGAATACAATCTGATTTGCGAAGTCGGACGAAAAAATGCCCCGGGAAGACCCTGTATGTTTGGAACTACCGAAGAGTTTTTGCGAAATTTCGGTATTTCTTCCCTTGACGAGCTGCCTCTCATTAAACCCGAAACCATCGAAGAATTCAAGTCTGAGGCAGAAGACGAGATGCAGATGAAGTTTTTGTAAAATAGCAATAATTGAGTATAAAATTTTAGCTAAAATTTGATTTTTTTGAAATTTTTTTCTTGATACTTTATTCATAATTTGTTAAAATTTAATTACATCAGGGGCTTAAGCCCCGAAAATCACAGGAGGGTATTTTTTATGTTTAAGAAAGTTTTATCAGTTCTTCTTGCCGCAGCTCTTTGTGTTGTTGCTACAGCAGGTATCAGCGCTCAGGCAGCTACCATCAAGCTTCCCACAGATTGTCCTTGGATCTACTATGATTCACAGTGGGACAGCTACAAGATCACAGCATTAAATGAGAACGAAGGCGTTCCTGCAGGAACTATCTGCGATGATGTTTCCACAATCTACGGTCTTGACATCACAGTAAAGGCTGCTTCCGCACCCGATACTTCCGTTATCAACAATGCTGAGTCTGCAGGATGGGATCAGCATGATGGTCTTGATTGGGCTGACAACGGCGACGGAACCTACACAGTACACTTCACAAAGGATGGTCCTTTCGCACTCTTCAAGGCAACTGATGGTTACGCTCAGATCTGCTTAGGTGCGTGGGGCGCTGTTGACATCGAAGTTGTCGGTGCTAAGTGGCTTGACAAAGACGGTGGCGTTATCAAGGCTTACGGCGCAGGCGCAGGTGCATCTCTTCCTAAGACAGGTGTTCTTTCTGCAGCAGTATTCTACGGCATCGGCTCACTCCTTATCGGTGGCGGCGTTGTAGCTACTAAGAAGGCCAGAAAGGAAGACTGATCAAAGTCTTTACGCAGAAAGAGTAAACATTTTTGTTGATTCTTTTACAGATTGATTGATCATTTAGGGTCGTGTTTATACACGACCCTTATTTTTGTGCGATAAACGAAAGCCGTCTGTTGCAAGCTTGCTTGTGAACAGACGGCTGAGTGAACGGACATCGAGCGGACTTGTACGCGAGATGTCCCGTCGAATCGAGTAGGAGTCAGCCTACTCGATTACG
>JAEEIH010000146.1 GCA_016281275.1 Lachnospiraceae bacterium
ACATGTGAGGATAAAGAGCGTAGTTCTGGAATACCATTGCGATATCTCTGTCCTTGGGCTCTACATCGTTCATCATCTTGTCACCGATCCAGAGCTCGCCCTGGGTGATCTCCTCAAGACCTGCGATCATACGGAGTGTCGTGGACTTTCCGCAACCCGAAGGACCTACGAAGATGATGAATTCCTTGTCCTGAATTTCAAGGTTGAAATCCTTAACTGCTACGAAGCCGTTAGGATATACTTTCTGGATGTTCTTTAATGACAAACTTGCCATGATATTACTTCCTCCTTATAATAAATACAATTTTAATGTCGACGTTTGGACACATCTTGGTCAATCATACACCATTTGTTCCGATTTCTCCATGTGCTTATTTCACAAAATTGCATAGCATTTTTTGTGAAATATGCACATAGATTTTTGAAAAAAATATTATCTCGATGTCAAAAAGCCACCTTTGACATAAATTTTCATCATCCCGGATGCTTTTATCCCACATCCGGTTCCTGCTGCAAGATAATCCGAATAAAGAACAACACTCGTTCCTTCCGTGAACATTTCTCCTCCCGTAATGCTTATGAGTCCCTGGCCGAACACCGTCCCGTTTCCCCGAATAACAACCGCTTCCGCGCCGTCATTAAGGGTGATTCTGTCTCCGCTCGCAAGTGAAACAACCTCAAATCCCGCGCCGCTCCCGTTGGCTGAGGTTGTCACGCCCTCTCCGAGCCTTTTTTCAAGGTAACTGAGTGTTACAAGCGGATCCGACTGACTTCCGGGTTGCACTGTTGCGGCTCCTACCTTTTTACCGGTAAAAAAGAGAACCGCACCGACTGCCAGAAGGAGCGCTATCTTTATTATCGTTATCAATTTTTTTTTGTCTCTGATCATCCTGACCGCCTTTTCAATGGTATTCTTTCCGCGATTCCGCAACCTTTGTCATCTTTATCCGGCAAGCTTCCGCCTTCCATTTTCCCGTGTTGCGTCGTATAGACCGCCTTTTCAATGTTTTTGCTGTCTGCGCCATTCCGACACATCAAGCTCCGTTGATTCATTGTGCTTCTTTACGGGAACCGTTTCTGTGATAACATCCGAATCTCCGAGAGCGTCGAAGGCCTCAAGGTAGATAAGTCTGTCGTCTGTGGTCCTGTCAGATTCAACCGTGTCTGTAAAAAGTATTTTAACAAAACCAAGCATCGTGCCGGGTGTTCCGTACATCGCGCTCTTCGCCTGTGACGGGTAAACATCAAGCGAAAGCACCCTTTCTCCCGCATTTCCCGATACCGTGATAAACTCGTCAATGACCTTACTGTCAAAGCTGCTGTAATGCTTAACGTCGACAGCAAGCATTTCTGCCGCGATCTTACGTCCCGTATCAAAGGTCCCCTCGGTACAGTAGCCGGTAAGACCGCCGAACCTTCCGTTTTGCGGCAGCCTGACATTCAGCGTGCTCAGCTCACTGTATAAGCTCGCCGACATGGTGTAACTCATTTCCGGTTCGATCAGGCTTAACCTAAGCCTGTTTTTCCGAGAATCGAGGCGACACAGAATAAGAAAGTCGATCGTTCCCAAATCCCGGTTCACAGCGAAGATCAGCTCACTGTCGTCGGCTTCAATATCGGTCTTTCCCGTTGTTTGTCCAATGTCCGTTTCCGGCTCTTTATCGGTTTCGTTTTCCTTTATCAGATCGCCCGCATAAAGAAAACCCGCGACCACAGCGGCAAGGACGAGAAAAGTACAAAATGTCACCCAAAACGGGGTCATGTTCTTTTTTGTGCGCTTACCTGCGCGGTCACGGGCTTTATCTGTCATATCTTCAATCAGTCTTCTCTTTTAACACATGCGTTGTCAAAGAGCTGTTCAACTTCAGCCGAAGGCTTCTTTGTAACGAACGTCACAACGATCGCAACGATAAGTCCTGCGATAAATCCGGGAATGATTTCGTAGATTCCGGTCGACGAGAAGCATAAGAGCCAGATAACATCAACGGCAAATCCGGCGATGATTCCGCCGAGAGCGCCGAAATATGTGAGACGCTTCCAATAGAGCGAAAGCAGGATAACGGGACCGAATGCGGAACCGAATGCGCCCCATGCGTTTGATACAAGATCCATGATTCCGCCTGTTCCGGGAGCCATTGCGATAACAAGTGCGATCACGGATATGATGGCAACAACGACTCTGCCGACAAGGAGCATCTCCTTGTTGCTTGCATTTTTACGAAAGATCGGCTTATAAACATCGGCCGAGAATGCAGACGCCGATGTGAGAAGCTGTGAATCCGCCGTACTCATCGAAGCCGCAAGGATTGCAGAAAGAAGGAGTCCGCCGATAAATGCGGGCATAAGATTACGAACCATGTGGATGAACACAAGACTCTGCTTGCCCTCTTCAAGCGAGCTGCCGAGATATTCATGCGCAACAAGCGCAACGATCGAAGCCATAAGAAGAATGAGACCCGTCCAGAAGATACCGATGACTCTCGACTTTTTCATTTCTTTCTCCGAACGGATGGACATGTACCTTACAAGAATGTGAGGCATTCCGAAATATCCGAGACCCCAGCCGAGACCTGAAAGAATGTCGGAGATACTCTTCCAATCAAATTTGCCGCTCGAGAGGAAATTGTAGTAATTCTCATCCGTAACAACAGCTGCTGCGGGAGCAAAATCGGATGCGCCCATGGCAAAGCATGCGATAATCGGGACTGCCATCAGCGCAACGAGCATGAGCATGCCTTGAATGAAGTCCGTCCAGCAGACTGCGTTGAATCCTCCGAGGAATGTGTAAACGAGTATAATTGCCGTAGCGCCGACCATGGCCCATGATCTGTTAAAACCGAATACCGTGTTGAAAAGATCACCGCAGGCAACAATGCTCGATGCGGCGTAGATGCAGTATGCAACAAGGAAGATGATCGCGCAGACAATAAGCAGAAGGCGATTTTTCGTCTTAAACCTGTTTGTAAGATACTGCGGGATAGTGATCGAATCGTTCGACTCGATCGAGAATCTGCGAAGCCTCGGTGCCACGAAGATCCACGCAAGAATTGTGCCTATGAAAAGTCCGATCGAGATCCAAACCTGACCCATACCGTAAAGGTAAATGGAACCGGGAAGACCCATAAGTACCCATGCGCTCATGTCGGAAGCGCCGGCCGACAATGCGGCAACCCAACCGTTTAGCTTTCGTCCGCCAAGGAAGTACTCCTTTTCGCCACCCATTGACTTCCTGCTCTTAAGGAAGAAAATAACGCCGACCGCGAGCACTACAGCAAGGTACAGACAAAACGCCAGGATTTCCTGTGCTTCATTACTCATTATAATACCCTCCTCTTTTTTCGTGGATATAAAACACACTTATATGAGTATACTGGTTTTTCTTATTGTTTTCAAGGTGATAATGGTGATTACGCCTCGCTGCCAGGGTGTTTTCTCCGCAAACACGGCCTTGATAAACCTCCCGGCCTATCGTTTGCCGGAAAAAACACACCGTCGCGCTCGGCTATTTACTGTTCTCAAAGTATAATTCAAAAAAAGAAGCAATATTGTTTCAAAAACGAAAAATAAGCAGAACCAACAACCCCCGCTGACACATGTATATGGCAACGGGGGTATATTCATTAAATATCGGGTTAATTCGTCAGATTAAGGAGTAATAAGTGATTTCCCACCCATGTAAGGACGAAGGACTTCGGGAACTCGTACCGAGCCGTCCTCGTTGAGATTGTTTTCAAGGAGCGCGATAAGCATTCTCGGAGGAGCAACAACGGTGTTGTTAAGGGTGTGGGCGAAGTACTTGCGTCCGTCGGAAGCCGCAACCCTGATACCGAGGCGGCGAGCCTGAGCGTCACCGAGATTCGAGCAGCTGCCGACCTCAAAGTACTTCTTCTGACGGGGCGACCATGCCTCAACATCGCAGGACTTAACCTTAAGATCCGCAAGGTCTCCCGAGCAGCACTCAAGCGTACGTACGGGGATGTCCATGCTGCGGAAGAGGTCAACCGTGTTCTTCCAGAGCTTGTCGTACCAGATCATGCTCTCTTCGGGCTTACTGATAACGATCATCTCCTGCTTTTCAAACTGGTGGATGCGGTAAACACCGCGCTCCTCTATGCCGTGAGCGCCCTTTTCTTTACGGAAGCAGGGCGAATAGCTTGTAAGTGTGTGAGGAAGCGTGTCCTCGCCGACGATCGTATCGATGTAACGACCGATCATGGAATGCTCGCTCGTACCGATGAGGTAAAGGTCCTCGCCTTCGATCTTGTACATCATGGCGTCCATCTCCGCAAAGCTCATAACGCCCGTGACGACATTGCTTCTGATCATGAAAGGAGGAACCACATAGGTGAAGCCTCTGTCGATCATGAAATCACGCGCGTAGGAAATACATGCGGAATGAAGGCGTGCGATGTCTCCGATGAGGTAGTAGAAACCGTTACCCGCAACACGTCTTGCCGCATCAAGGTCGATGCCGTGAAGCTTTTCCATGATGTCGGTGTGGTAAGGGATCTCAAAGTCGGGAACAACGGGATCACCGAATCTCTCAAGCTCAACGTTGCAGGAATCGTCCTTTCCGATGGGAACGGAGGGATCAATGATATTGGGTATAAGCATCATCCTCTTCTTAACTTCTTCTTCAAGCTCTGTCTGACGCTTCTGTGCAGCCTCAAGTTCTTCTCCGAACTCAGCAACCTGCTTCTTAAGCTCTTCGGCTTCTTCCTTTTTACCCTGAGCCATTAAGCCGCCGATCTGCTTCGAGATCGTGTTTCTTCTCTGACGAAGGTCATCTGCCGTCTGCTGTGTCTTACGTCTGTCCTCGTCAAGGGCTATAACCTCATCAACAAGATGAAGCTTGTCATCCTGAAACTTGTTTTTGATGTTCTGTCTTACTTTTTCAGGCTCCTCACGTAAAAACTTAATGTCAATCATCGCACCTAAGTCCTCCTAAAAAAACAGCGTCCCTGCGAAAAGCGGGGACGCAAAAATACAATGTTGCTCTCGTCTGTCACCCGGACGATTCACGGGTCATAATACACCAAACAGAGCCAAAATTCAAGATTTTTTACCACTGACCGAATGAGAAGAAGTCCTCAAGATCCTTGAAGGGATCAAAATAATCGGGCAACTCGCCGGAGTTATACTGACCGTTTTCCTCGTTCGGCGTGGGTATCTCGGGAATGCCGTCCTTGGGAGAAGCTTTGGGCGCCTCGGGATCCGGTTCTTCCGCAGGCTCCTCTTCTGCAGCCTCTTCTGCAGCCTCTTCTCCTCCGGTTTCAGGTTCGGGTGAAGCTTCCTCGTCTTCATCGGGTTCATTTCCGAGTACAGCCTCAATTTCGATCTCTTCAAAATCGTCATCCACAAGACGCATAACAGTAAGGGTTATCCCGGTTCCCGCTCTGTAGGAGCTTATTGCTGTTTTGAGGTCTGTTGTGGTCGTGACGGTCACTCCGTTGATCTTAACCACGATATCGCCTATCTCGACGCCTGCTTTTTCGGCCGCAAGACCCTCATCCACTTCGGTGATATAAACACCGACAGGCCAGTTGTACGCCTGGGATATCTGTGCAGTGACATTTTGTACATGAACTCCCAAATAACCTTTTTCCTCATGCGAAAGCGATTCACGGTTTCCGAGCTCGTCAAGTATCTTCTGGGCTCTCGAGATCGGAATTGCAAAACCCATGCCCTCGATCTGAGCTGCGGCAAATTTTACGGAGTTGATACCGATAACCTCACCGCTGACGTTGATAAGGGCGCCGCCGCTGTTACCGGGGTTAATGGCCGCATCAGTCTGGATAAGAACCATCTTGGTTCCGTCCACGGTAACTTCTCTGTCTTTTGCGCTTATGTACCCAACTGTAGTGGACTGACCGTAACCCATCGCGTTGCCGATGGCGATCGCCATCTGTCCGACTCTCACATCATCCGAGTTGCCAAGCTTGGCAACCGTAACGGAATCAGCGAATTCTTTATCCAGCGTGGAAAGATCTACCGATACAACAGCGAGATCCGCAACCGCATCGGTACCCTTAATAACTGCCTCTGCCGTCGTACCGTCCGTAAATGTGATCTTGATTGAGACCGCCCCTTCAACGACGTGATTGTTTGTCGCGATAAGAAGTTCCTTGTCGGTCTTTCTCATGACGATGCCCGATCCTGCGCCGGGTGTCTGGTATGAGCCGAAATAGCTGTTCGTGTTGAACATACAATCGATCTGAACGATCGCCGGAGCAACCTTTGCCACGATCGACGACACATCACCGGTCGTCGTGATCACCGTTTCGACCGATTCGGCAGTCTTTACTGCTTCGACAGGCTCAGTGTTCTTGTCCTTTCCGATCTGAACAACGCTGTAATCCTCCTGCTGTTTGGGGAAGAAGTATCCGTACAGATAGTTGCATCCGATGAAAACCAGCGCCGCAATAAGTCCGAACACAAAAGCGTCCACGATCTTAAATGCAACCGGATGCTTTTTTCTGAGCTCCCTCTTTTTCTTTTCGGGTTTCCGGTCAACAGGTCCGAACTGATCCGGTCTGTTCATCATGTAAGGGGGCATTGCGGGTCCGTGAGGACCGTAATAAGCACCGTACATGTTCTCTCCGTAACCGTAGGCGGGGTAACCCTGTTTATATCGGTAAGGGTTGGGACCGATGGGTTCCCATCCCGGGAACTGTCCGCCGAACCGCATATCCCGATCCTCTGCCTGAGGATCCGCGGCGTTTTCAAATGTGCCGGTTCCCGAAGTCTGTTCGCACACCTTGTTTTCTTCCGGTTCCGTACCGGCGGTCTGCTCGCGTACCGCGCTTTCTAACGATTCCGTACCGGCGGTCTGCTCGCACATCATGCTTTCTGTCGGTTCCGTACCGGCGGTCTGCTCGCATATCATGCTTTTTGTCGGTTCCGCACCGGCGGTCTGCTCTTCCTCTTTGTTCTGTACATCGGGCTCATATTCTGTATTTTGTGTCACCATCTCGTTATTTTCTTCCATGATAATCTCCTCTTTTCGTAATAGATTTGATTTTGTTTTCCACGTTGCGCGATCGGACTCGCGAATTCCTATCGCTCTTCGTTTATCTCTGAAACCGAGTCTAACGGGAAAGTGTGATTAGACTGTGAAAAAACTGTAAAGAAAAATCGAAAAACATTGTACTGAAAGGCACTTTATTGTAGAATCGGTACAAAAGAAACGGTATCGGCTTATTATGCTTACCTCACCGAAAGGATTGAAATATCATCAAAAAATGAAAGACACACAGGCTGCCATCAACAGGCTTCATATAATAATTGACGGACTGCTCATCATAGGCGCGTACATGCTCACATTCCCGCTTCGCTTCTATGTTTTCCCGTCTGTATTCGGTTTCATGTCACTTGCTCCCGGCGAGCGGTTTTACAGCTTCTCGCGTTATGTGATCAACCTCATTCCTCTTGTTCCCGGATATTTGATCATTTATAACATCAGCGGACTGTACAAGCACCACAGCACACATAAAACCTTTAAGACAATAGGCAGTCTCATTGAAGCCAACCTCCTTGGCATATTCTACTTCTCATTCATAATCTTCATTATGAAGCAGTCGGATATATCAAGATGGTACTACATCATATTTGCCACCATAAACGTTTTGTTCGGCATTATTTATAGGCTTCTGAGTTCGCGCTTTTTTTCACTGCTCAGGAAAAAAGGAAAAAATCTTCGTCATGTGCTGCTTGTCGGCTACTCGCCCTCCGCGCAGGGCTATATCGACAGGATAAACGCCAATCCCGAATGGGGCTACAGGATTTTCGGAATCCTTGACGACAACATGTACGGTCCGGTCAGACGCAGTGGGATCACCTTCTGCGGCAACATCAACAGTCTCGAGGATGTCATCACGGAGAACATGATCGATGAGATCATCGTCACCCTTAATGTCGAAGAATACAAAAAGCTCGGCAAAATCGTCAAGATCTGCGAAAAATCGGGCGTTCACACAAAATTCGTTCCCGATTACAACAATATCGTTTCCTCGGTTCCCGCGATTGAAGACCTCGGCGGACTTCCCGTTATCAACATCAGGAACGTTCCCCTCAGCAATTTCTTTAACGCTTCGGTCAAAAGGGTCTGCGATGTTATACTCGGCTTTATCGCGCTTGCGGTTTTCGCGATACCGATGGCCATTATCGCAATTCTTATAAAATGCACCTCAAAAGGTCCCGTCATCTATTCGCAGGTGCGTGTCGGGCTTTCGGGCAAGGAATTCAGAATGTACAAATTCCGCTCCATGAATGTTCAAAACGAAGAGGATGAAAAAAAAGAGTGGACCAAAAAGGCAGACAGCCGTGTAACCGGCATCGGAAGGATAATCAGAAAGACAAGTCTTGACGAGCTTCCCCAGCTCTTCAATGTCTTAAAGGGCGATATGAGCCTTGTCGGTCCCCGTCCCGAGCGCCCGCAGTTCGTCGAGCAATTTAAGGAGGAGATCCCCAGGTACATGATCAAGCACCAGGTGCGCCCCGGCATGACGGGTTGGGCGCAGATCAACGGTTTCCGCGGTGATACATCGATCAGGGGAAGGATCGATCACGACCTGTATTACATCGAGAACTGGAGTATCTGGCTTGATTTTAAGATCCTCTTTCTTACAATCTTTAAGGGATTTATCAACAAAAATGCGTATTAAACTTTTACTTTACGGATTCGACGTTATGGGATACTTTACGAACCGGTCAATGCATTGAATTCGCGCAAAACATTACACCGGTGAAACAGATAAGCAACGCTTCACCGCAAAAACAGGAGATCACATGGACGACAAAGAAAACAATCTTACAAACAATAATAACGACATCATCAAAAACGATGATGACAACAAATACGAGGATATCTGCTATATGTGCAGAAGACCCGAAAGCCAGACGGGACGCCTCTTAAAGATGGCGGGATCCTTCTGTGTCTGCGCCGACTGCATGCAAAAAACCTTCAACCTCATGAATGCCGGCGATATTCCGGGCTTCCCCGTGGACAACATGGGTGCAGGAAAAAACAACGACAAGAATAACGACAGCGCCAACAATTTCGGATTCAACCCCTTCGGATTCAATTTCGGTTTTCTCGGAGATGTTCCGAAAAGCCAGCGCCTTAAGAAAAAAGCTGCGCCTCAGGAATCGAGCGACGGTTCGGAGGACGTTACGGCTGTTCTTGATTTCAGGAAGCTTCCCCCGCCTCACAAGATCAAGGAATCCCTCGATGAATATGTGATCGGTCAGGGCAAAGCCAAAAAAGTCATCTCCGTTGCTGTGTACAATCATTACAAGCGAGTTACAAAAGATGCTTCGGGAGACATCGAGATCGGAAAGTCGAACATGCTCATGATCGGACCTACGGGTTGCGGAAAGACATATCTTGTTCAGACGCTTGCACGTATCCTCAACGTTCCTCTCGCGATCACCGATGCCACCTCTCTTACCGAGGCCGGCTATATCGGTGACGATGTCGAAAGCGTTCTTTCAAAGCTGCTCATGGCTGCCGACAACGATGTCGAGCGTGCCGAAACAGGTATAGTTTTCATCGACGAGATTGATAAGATAGCCAAGAAAAAGAACACCACAAGCCGGGATGTCAGCGGTGAATCCGTTCAGCAGGGACTTCTCCGCATCCTTGAGGGCGCTGACGTTCAGGTTCCCGTCGGGGCCTCAAGCAAGAACGCCATGGTCCCCATGACTACCATCAACACACGTAACATACTCTTTATCTGCGGCGGTGCATTCCCCGAGCTCGACAAGATCATCAAAAAGAGGCTTCTTGTCGGGAGCGGTATCGGTTTCAACAGCATTCTGTCGGATAAATACGATGAAGACGACGTTCTTTCGCACGTCAGCAACGAAGATCTCCGTGAATTCGGCATGATCCCCGAATTTATCGGTCGTCTGCCCGTTGTTTACACATTAAGCGGTCTCGACAAAGACATGCTCGTCAAGATCATGAGCGAGCCCAAAAATGCGATACTGAAGCAGTATCAAAAGCTTCTCGCGCTTGATGATGTCGAACTCTTCTTCGACGACGACGCTCTCGAAGCCATTGCCGACAAAGCGCTTGAAAAAGAAACGGGAGCCAGAGGATTGCGCTCCATCATAGAAGAATTTATGCTTGATATCATGTACGAGATCCCGAAGGATCGTTCGATCGGCAGGGTTACGATCACCCGTGATTACATCGAGTCAAAAGGCGGACCGAGGATTGAGCTCCACGGCACCGCTCCCATGATCCACCCGTTAAGCGAAGGCGGCGGTTCGATTTAAGAGCCAAACATTCCGGAACCGTAAAAGAGCAGGTCATAAGCCTGCTCTTTCTTTTGCTGCAAACAAAAACCTTCTGCTATACTCTTGTTTGCAAAGAATCATAAAACCCGGTTCATATCTCATGCAGAATGATCCGCGCGGCTCTCCGTGAAGCATGACCGTCCTCACGAACTCCGAGATTTCGGTAAAACACCTGCGCGCGCTCGGCATACCGACAGATATCACATGTCCTGATCAATTCGCAAAGCTCCGAGCCCGAAGCCGCGATGGGGAAAGGAAGCTTATCATAAACAAAATACATACCTCTCTCGTTCTTGTAACGGTCCGGATCCGGCGCGAAAAGGAAGCACGGCTTCCCGGTATATGAAAATTCAAACATTGTGTTGGAATAATCCGTGATAAGAACATCCGCTGCCTCAAGGATCTCGTAGATGTTCGGATACGATGTGACATCGATAACGCTCCCCGCATCTCCGACAGAGCAACCGTGCGAAACAGCAAGCGGATGCAGCCTGACAAGAACAAGGAAATCTCTTCCGAACCGTTCGGAGAGCGCATTTCGGACTGCCTTCGCATCGAAAGCTCCGACAGGACCCGCATCTTCTCCGTTACCGCGGAACGTGGGCGCATATAAAACGATTCCTTTTTTGTCCGTAATTCCCAGACTTCCGAGAATCTTTTTTCTGCGCGACGAACGGTACGCGTTCCCTTTTTCGGAAGATTTCCTCGTCCTCTTCACATTTGATCTTTCTTTATTGTTTTTTGACGCCCCGTATCTCAAAAGATTGTCAAGTCGAGGCGAACCAGTCATCGCAATCCTTCCCTTATACCCAAAAGCATGTCTGTAGATATCACTGCAAAATTCGCTGTTTGAGAGAAAAACATCGGCAAGTCCCGTGTCATGAGCGGCTTCCGCGAGGTATTTTTCCGAAAGTCCCTCCGCATCACCCTCGATGCGCTTCAAAGGAAGGCTTCCGTGCCAAGTCTGCATATAGAACTGTCCCGAGCGTTTTCTGACGTAATAAGGCTTATGATTGCAGTCCACCCAGACTCTCGCCGTCGAAAGATAATAAACAGCGCGAATGCTGCCCGATGTCACAAACTTTATCCCTCGCGTTGTCCTTTTTCTCTTGTTTCCTCCGGCGATGAAGATGATATCAAGACTTTTGTCAAGTTTCCGCAACGCAAGGGCTATGCTCTTGGGGTTATCCCCGTATCCCCACACGTTCTCGCAAGCAACACGGTTATGACGTATGGGGAAGTGTCCGAAAACGCCGAAGCAGAGTCCGAGTATTTTTCCGCGCAGCTTCCTGTAAAGCTCCTTAAGCCCTTCCGGCGTCATACGCTTTATGAATGATCTCATAGAATTCGTCACCGGTCCTTTCCCACGAAAGACCCTGCATGTGCGCCCGGGCTTTCTCGTTCATTTCTTTGATCCCGGCGGGATCATTGATTGCCTGAAGAAGCATCCCCGAAATGTCCCTGTCGTTTATCGAAGCGAGAAGCGCGGTATCTTCAGGGAAAAAGAATGGATATGTTCCTTCTCTGAACTCAATGAGCGGAAGTCCGGTCGCATGCATCTCGTAAGGTACAAGCGAAATGTTGCTCATAGAGGCTACCATTCCGAAATCCGCCTCGCTGTAAAGCCCGGCAAGTTCATCATGCGTGAGTTGGCCAAGATTTTTGCCACCCGGGATTCGGTAGGTCCCCGCTTCCCCGAAATATCTGACATCAAGCGTTATGCCCTTTTTCGCAAGCTCCCGAGCCGTATTTCCGAGAATGTACGGAATGAGATTCGGAAGGCGCTTGCCGTAGTATTTGACATAGACAGCGATCGTGATCTTCTTTTTATCCTTATAACTGTCGAAATCTCTCTCCTTAATGGGATATTCACGCGCCTCATAAGGGAATGAGATCTCATCTACGGGCGAAACGGGACTTGCTTCCTTCTCTATCATCATCTTGTTCCATGCGCCGAGGCTGACCATGTGAAGTCCCTGACCGTACGTGCTGCGACTCATGAGGAATTCTTCCCCGAATCTGTAAAAATACGGCTCATAATCCTGAACAAAATACATTCTGTAAGTATCAAGCTTCTTCACATACGAAACCGTATCCCACGAGCTGGCCACTACAATGTCGGGCATCACATATTTCCTGCCGATACCCGAAACAAAGCTGTCAAAAGCGGCAAAGCTTCCCTCGTATCCCGGAAGGTTAGCCTTTGCGCAAAGCTTCATCTCGCTCACGCTCTGGGGCTTATAAATCAGGTAAAGCACCTTCATGCCTTTCTGTACAAGCCTTGTCCCGAGCCGCAAGATTGAAGTCTGACCGCCGTGAAAACGTACCATTCTGGTGATGACAAAAGCTATGGTTTTCGTTCCCTTAAGGGGGGGATTCTCGATCGTTGACGCGTCATATCCGTCAAAAACGGCTTCCATGCGTCGTCTCCCGACAAGATATTGCGCGTTGTGCATAAACGAAAGTGTCTTGCGCTTTAATTCACGTATAAATGCTTCTTTCATATCGATTCCTCATCCGAAGCGGTTATAGCCTACGGTTAACCCCTCAGCCACGATCCGATCTTCTGTGCAATGCGTTCTGCCGCATGTCCGTCCTCAAATGCAGCAAATTTAGCCCTGAATGCCCTTCTCTTCTCGCTCCATCTGCGTGTTTCACCCGGATCACAGCCAGTGGACTTAATATCTTTTATAAGACCTTCGGTGTCACGCGACATGGGACCGGGTGCTTCTTTTTCAAAGTCGAAATACCAGCCGCGGAGCTTGTCCCTGTACCGCTCAAGATCATATACATAAAAGAACATGGGGCGGTCAAGAAGCGCGTAATCAAACATAACCGATGAATAATCGGTTATGACCGCATCCGCGTTTTTCATAAGTCCCGCAATATCCTCTCCGCTGTCCGCTATCCTTAAGAAACCGCTTTTCACAGAGCTTTCCGGAAATGCATCTTTATCATATTTTACAAGGTAATGAAGCTTTACGACGAGCCTCCACTCCGACCCGAGCGCATCTTCAAGTGCTTTTATGTCAAGAGACGGATCATAGCCGTACCACCAGCCTTCTCCGCTGTAAATATCGTCGCGCCATGTGGGCGCATAGAGAAGAGTTTTTTTCGGATCCGCGCTGTTATCCGCACTACCTTCGACATTTATCCCCGTTTTGGCCCCGTTATTTTCTGTTCCGTTTCCCGGGCTGTTGTCAGCGCCGCTTCCGACTTTGCCATCCCCAAGATCATTTATAAACAACACATCGTTTCTCGGGTATCCGCACTCAAGAATCTCTCCGTCGTACGAAAAGCATCGTCTGAAAACCTCCGTGGTAAAAGGCGATGCGCTTATGAGCACATCCCACTTCGCACTTTCCGCCGCCACCTTGTCTTTATATTTTTGAAGTGCCTTCCCGTCAGTCTTTCCGGCGTTCTCGGCCTTCATCGAAAAGATATCGATGTCGGCTCCGAGCTTCTTTAAGGGCGTTCCGTGCCAGGTCTGGAGATACCGTTGTTTTCTCTTTTTCACCAGATAAGCCTCATGTCTCGTGTCAAAAACCCACAGACAAGCGCGTGACATGAGAATGTAATATGATATCGTCCCGTAGGTAACCATCCGTGAGTCAGGGCTGTCCGGAAGTCCTTTTTTAAGCGCTTCGCGCGTAAACACCCAGACCGGCGTGTATTGTGCCCCGGGCTTATGATCGCTTAAATATTCATAAACAGCGCGTACAGACCCCGAATAACTTTTCCCCATGAAGCTGTCAAATACAACCAGCCCCTTCTTTACGGGGATAAGATGGGTCAGGCACCTGTAGACGGTCACAACAAGACCTTTTATAATCTTCTTGATCATATTTGCTCCGTAAGTCTGTCTGTTTTTCTGCGTGTGTCTCCTACCGGACGTTTCGGTATGACAGACTTTTAATATCCCGATCGTTTTTTATTTTGTTTTTTCGGCGGAGCAGATTTCCTCGTAACGGTCGCAGATTTCTTCCGCCTTTCCGGATGCTATAAGCCTTCCGTGGTCAAGAATGATCGCCTTGTTGCAGATCGACCTGACCTGTTCGCTCTGATGCGATACGAGAAGAACCGTTACGCCGCTCTTCATCATCTTTTTAAGCTTATTTGCGCTTTTCTTCTTAAACTTGGCATCCCCGACAGAAAGAACCTCGTCAAGTATCAGTATCTGGGGATCGACGATCGTTGCGATCGAAAAACCGAGTCGCGCCCTCATACCCGACGAATAATTCTTTACCGGAACATTAATGAAATCTCCGAGTTCGGAGAATTTGACGATCTCATCAAACTTTTCACGGATAAAATCTCTTCGGTAGCCGAGCATACTGCCGTAAAGATATATGTTTTCGGCGCCCGTATAATCCTTGTCGAAGCCTGCACCAAGTTCAAGAAGCGGAACCACGCTCTCCTTTACGGACACCGTTCCCTCCGTAGCCTTGAGAACTCCGGCGATCACCTTAAGCAGCGTGCTCTTGCCCGCGCCGTTGAGTCCGAGTATCCCGACACGGTCCCCTTTTCTGATGGCGAACGTAACATCCTTAAGAGCCCAAAATTCCTTATATTTCAGATTTCTGTGAACAAGCCTTATAAAGTATTCCTTGAGAGAATCGACCTTCTGCTCCGCCATATTGAAACGGACTCCGAGGCCGTTCACCTCGATCACTTTTTTCTTCGGTTTCTTTTTTTTCGGTTTTTTCTTTTCTTCCTTGACAACTGCTATTTCGCCGTCCGAAATCTCTGTTTCTTTTTTTTCGGCCGGATCCACAACCGCTGTTTCAGCGGGGGTGTTTGTCATCTCAAAACTGTTTTCTTCCTGCATCCAACGTCCTCTCAGATATAATGGTTCGGGAAAGATGCACAAGCTCCTCCCCGATGCGTCCGATCGTTTCATGCCTGCACGACCGCGATCAGATATAGAGAATGAATTTATCCTGCTTCTTGTAGAAGAGGAAACTGCCGAGCAGCATAACCACGGCGCTGAAGCCGAGGGCATACCAGAAATGATACATATCGAGCGCTCTTCCGAAAACAGCGTTTCGGAAATTGACGATCAACGAATAAAGGGGATTGATCTTAAAAATCCATTCGTTTGTGACCGACTTTAATGATTCGACCTTGTAGAAGATCGCGCATGTGTACATGATGAGCATCAGCACTACGGTCCAAAGATATTCGAGGTCTCTGAAAAACACATCAAGAACGGATAGTATGAGTCCGACACCGAGCGTCAGGAAAAATACCGTAATGAGCGGGAATATCGCCCCAAAGATCGCAGGAGTCATATTCACTTTTTCGTATAGCGCCACTCCGACAAGAACTATGAGCGAAATCAGAAAGATCAGGTAGCTCGACAATGTCGATGCCAGCGGATACATGTATTTCGGAACATATACCTTTCTGATCGTCGATGAATTCTTTCTGATCGACTTGAGCGCGGTTTTTGTTCCCGTAGAGAAGAAGCTGTACAAAAGCCTTCCGCAAAGGATGTAAACCGGAAAATTGTCGTCGCCTTTTCCGAGCAGTCCCGAGAATACTACGGTGAGGACTATCATCGTGAGCAGAGGCTCAAGCAGCGTCCATAAGACTCCCAGTATCGAGCTGCGGTATTTCAGCTTTATGTCTTTTTTTATCAGCTCGTAAAGAAGGTATCTGAACTTGCCGAAGTTTTTAAATGCTGTCAGCATCAGTTTTCCTCCTCGATTCGATTAAGTGCGCTGAAGATCGCACGGATGGAAGCACGCGTGGTGCTTGAGCTTACTCCGACACCATACGCCGATCTTCCTGTTTCACTGTCAAACAGATGTATATATGCGGCAGCCTGGGCATTAGAGCCGGATGTCAGGGCATGCTCGCTGTAGTCAAGGATCCTGAGCGATCTCTTGAGGTCCTGCGATATGGCGGTCTTGGCCGCATCGATAGGACCGTTTCCTTTTGCCGTTACAGTCTTCAACTCGCCGTGATCGGTATAGGAAAGCGTCGCAACTGTGAGAAAATTGTCAGCGATCGCCGTGGGCTCATCTGTTGTATTGATGCTCTTAAAATGATACGGCTCTTTCTTGTCCATATAATTCTTCTTGAATTCCGTCATAATGCGTTCGGGATCGACTTCACCTTCGTTTTCACTGATAACCTGAATAATCTGCGAAAACTCCCCACGCATGTCACGCGGAAGCTTGAACCCGTGATAAACCTCGAGAACATAAGCTACTCCGCCGCGCCCCGAAAGACTGTTTATCCTGACGAAGGATTCGTAGATCCTGCCGATGTCCGCCGGATCGATAGGAAGATAAGGGATGTCCCAAATCTTTGAAGGCTCTTTTTCCCTATAAGCAAGCACCTTGTTGATAGCGTCCTGATGTCCGCCCGAAAACGCGGTAAACACGAGATCTCCCGCATAAGGATAACGTTCGGGAACCCTCATCCCCGTGAGGTGCTCGTATTTTTTTCGTACGTCAAGGATATTGCTTATGTCAAGCTTCGGATCGATTCCCCTCGCAAGAAGGTTGCAAGCTATATTAAGTATATCAACATTGCCGGCTCTCTCGCCGTTGCCGAACAGCGTGCCCTCGATGCGCTTCGCGCCCGCAAGCATGGCAAGTTCCGCGGATGCCACTCCTGTCCCGCGGTCATTGTGAGGATGAATGCTCAGCGTGATTCCCGGGATCCCTGCGATATCGCGCGCAATAAGCTCCATTCTGTCGGCAAATTCATTTGGCATGAGATTTTCGACCGTGGTCGGAAAATCAAGGATCATAGGATTATCGTGTGAAGGCTTCCAGACCTCTATCACTCTTGTGTATGTCTGTCTGACAAAATCCGGATCCGACTCGGTAAAGCTTTCGGGAGAATATTCAAGGGTAACGCGGATTCCCTTCTCTGCGGCAAGCTTCTTTACAAGACTTGCCGCTGCCGCGCCCATATCGAGGGATTCTGCGTCGGGAAGGTCATAAACGATATGTCTTTGAATGTCTGAAGTGTTGTTATATATGTGAAAAATAATGTTATCGGCGCCCTCGACAGCCTCAAAGGTGCGCCTGATCAGGTGTTCCCTGCACTGCGAAAGCACTTGTATTTTAACATCTGCGGGTACAAGTTTTCTGATGAGGAGTTCCCGAACAAAATCAAATTCTATGCCGGAAGCCGACGGGAAACCAACCTCGATTTCCTTAAATCCCATCTTCACAAGAAGTTTAAAAAATTCAAGCTTTCCTTCGACCGTCATCGGATCCGTCAGCGCCTGGTTGCCGTCCCTCAGGTCAACGCTGCACCATATCGGAGCTTCCTGAAGCCTTCTGCCCGGCCACGATCTTTCCCCTTTCATGTCGGGAGCGGGCAGAGCCGCATATCTTTCGTAATTCATAACATTCCCTTTCAGGAGCAGTTTCATCCCGCTGTCAAAACACGGGCGCAAACACGCTATTCTTCGGGTTCTTCCTTGGCAGTCAGCCTTACCATAACGCTTCCCGCAGAAACCTTAACGGGTCCGTTATACTGAACCATCATCTGCCTGGTATATGTTCCTTCGTTGCAGTCCGCAACATCTATGTAAAGTCCTAGATCTTCAATCTTAACATCCGCGATCTCGGCTTCGGAGCCGCTGATCGTGACATTGGCATTCCAGAGTGAATAAAGGATTCCGTTGAGATTATCCGAGAGATTCCTGATCTCAATATCTCCCTCGGTAAGCTCAAACCTCTTCTCGGCAAACGGCTTCACTGTAACGATCACTCCGATACTGAGCCCATCCTCATCCGGGAGCGTCGTGCCCACGTAATGGTCGCTCAGATAATCCGAAAGATCAACCGACTTCTCTATCGTAGAATCCGCACCCGCCGTATCAACGCTGACCTCAATCTTTGTGAGCCTGGAGAGCATCGACTGCGGAGCTGCCACCGTAACGGTTGAAGGCGCGAACTCGATCTTATCGACATAATAACCGTCTTCCGGCTCGCCCGTCGTAACAACTTCGATCGGAACATTCTTTACGGGGCAAATGTCAGTCGTAACCTCGACACTGTTCTGACTGAACGAAATCTTTTTGGGATCGATAGCCTCGCCTTTCTCATCATAGGCAACGAGGTCATACTGATCGGTGAAGGAAGTCATTCTTCCTTCAAGATCAACCTTAACCGCCACTTCACGAACGGAATTGACCGAAGAAGTCGAACCGGTGATCTGTACAAGCCCCGAGCTCACCCTGTTGTCGGTACAATAATACCCTTCCCTGACGTTACCTATGGTGATAACACGAACAGAGAACGGAAGCGTGAGAGGTTCCTCGGGACGAACCGCCATATTTTCGGGTTGCAGCGACATATTAAGCTCGTCCGCATGCTCAAGGTTGCATGTCACGTTTATGGGCACATAGTACATGGAATTGAGATTGTTGAAATCCGCAACTGCCGCAAAATCCGTCTCTCTGAGAGTGTCGATGAGAGATCTCCTACCCTTAACCTTAAGCGTCACCATATCTCCGGCTTCTACCGAGTATTCATAACCGCGTGAAGAAATAACTTCACTGTTTGCTATCGTAACGGGTATATTTTTAAATGTCTGGGTCACAGTCGGATCGTCGATGTTTGTGATCGTCAGCCATAAAAGCACCGCAATGATGATCGATCCGATCTTAAGTCCCAGATTATGCAATATACGATTCTTCATCTCGTGCCGGCCCCCTTTCGGATACCGCGGAGAAATTTCTTTCTTTTGCCCGCCTTATTATCCTTGTCAGACGCGCTGTTTTGGAACACAAGAAGCCTCTCGCGAAGCTGTTCCTTGGTAACTCGTCTTGACAGTTCACCGTTTTCGGCTATTGAAACGCCGCCCGTCTGTTCCGAAACAACGATCGTAAAGCTGTCGCTTGCTTCGCTTATGCCGACCGCGGCGCGATGTCTTGTTCCAAGCTCCTTGCTGATTCTCGTGTTTTCCGAAAGAGGAAGATAACACGTAGCAGCCGCGAGTCTGTCTCCCCGCACTATAACGGCTCCGTCATGAAGCGGCGTGTTGTGCTCAAAAATGTTTATGAGAAGTTCCGCGGTAATCACCGAGTCCACCTTGATCCCCGTAGCTTCATATTCGTCAAGGTTAACCGTTCTCTCTATAACGATGAGTGCGCCGGTCTTTGCTTTGCCGAGTTCGACGGCTGCCCTTACAAGCTCGCTGATCGATTTATCGGAGATAAGCCCTTCTTCCCTCGAATCCAGGAACGGAGACATGATATTTCTCTTTCCGAGTTGCTCGAGAGCCTTTCTGAGCTCCGGCTGGAACAGTATGATAATGGCTGTGATGGAAACACCGACACCGTTCGCAAATATCCACAGTATTGCGTCAAATCCGAGAATGGCCGCGAGAACATATATGGCAAACAGCACCAATATCCCTTTAAGGAGCGCCCACGCTTTAGTATTTTTGACCCACTTGATAACGTAATAAACCAAAAACGCGATAAGAAGGATCTCGATCACATCCATGATCGTGATCCTCATCAGAATGAAGGGACTCACATAATTTGAAAAAAACTCTTTTATGGTATCCATATCGTTCCTTTCACGGCGTTTTCCCACCGGGTCGATCCTTCGTCAACCCTCAGGTTTTATCGTCGAATTCCGTATCATCTTCAAAATCTTCTTCATAATCAGCTTCGACATCAGACATGGCATATTTCATTGCCATGTTATCATCTTCGCGATCATAATCGTCGGAATCACCGTAGTATCCGTCCTCCGAACCTGCATACCCGCCGTCTTCATAACCGTCATAGCCTTTGTCGCCCCGATCGTCATATCCGTCGTCATACCCGCGATCGTCGCGGTCGTCATATCCGTTATAGAGGTCATAGCCGGGAGCCTGCTCGCTGTATGCCGAAACATAATCCTCGTCATCGGGGTAACCTTCGTCATCACTCGAATCATCCCCCGGTGAAAGAACACGGATGTTGTGGTTTGTCATGCTGATCTTGATCTTCGGAACAGCTTTGACATAGTAGTAGAAATCGTCATCCTCAAACTGGACATGCTCAATCGCCGTGTAGTCGAGCACTCGTTTCATAAAGTCCGCCGCGACGGCTATCAACGCGCATATAAGCGTCATAAAGATGATAGTGCCTGCCGAGAGCAAAATGTCAAATTTAAGGGAGCTCACAAGAAGTCCGATGATATTGACAACCGCGCCCACGCCGATGGAAATGAGGAAAGAATAATCAAACGGCAGGCGGCGCAGGAAGAATACCACCAAAATCACAAGCGCGAACACAACGATCACGATGTACATTTCCTTCTGTCCGATTATTACGTCAAGAAGTTCGTTATAGTATTCGACCAAAATGTCCACATCGAGCTTTTCGCCTATATCAACGGTCGAGAAATTCTTAATAACATCGATCAAATAATAAAAAGCGACACCGCATGCACAGGGCATGATCGCAACGGGCGTTGCCACGCATCCCAGTATAATGGGGACCGCGAAGTGCAGATTCAGCGGCGCGAGAAGAGGAATGAGTACCGCCACGATCGCGTTCCCGTTCGAAAACCTCATAAGCGCGGCGTACAAAACTATAAAAATGAGCAATATGAGGATGGCAAGGAACATCGACGCATTATATACATGCAAAAGCGTGAGCGCCATGGCAAAGAACACCATGACTCCGCCCGGTGTAACGGCGCTGATGAGCGACAACACAAGCACGATAGATGTCTTTGCAAATCTTTCGTCAAATCCGATCGCAGTATTCAGGTTACTGAACACAAGGAGCGCAATGATAAATTTAACGATCGGATTGATGATATATCTGGCCTTACGATATGTATCGATGGCTATATTCCTTATCTCAAGTATCTTGGTGAGCATAATCCAATTATCCTCTCTTACTTTTTCTCGTTATATGAATCTTCTTCTTTGTATATATCCTTCAACGACCTGAGCAGGCTGTAATATTTCTTCAATCTCTTTCTCGAAAACTGGTATTTTAAGGAATACCCGACAAGCGAGCCCACAAGATAAACCGCAAGCACAACGATATACCATCCCAGGATCATCTTTCCGAGCGAAGGATAATCAAGCACAAGCGCATTATCTATAAAATATTCAAGCTTGTAGAGGACAACAAGCATAACAACCACCACATATGCAAACGATATGCTGATAAGTGTCTTCAGAACCTGAAGTCTCGCATAATCACTTTTAAAATACCTATTGAATTTAAGGTCTTCTTTTCCCTCATGCTTTTCATAAATGGACATGCGGGTCATGATCCTGACCTTTCTGTTGTCGATCATCAGATCCTCCTCTTTAGAATCGGGTTTAACCGCTTTTGATTCCTTTATCGCCTCAGATGTCACAATAACACAGATGTCATTACGGATACCGAGAGTCAATTTCTGTCATTTTAGCACACGGACCGACCGTTTTCGAGAATATCTTTGTTACAAAAGTATTACATAAAACCTTACAAAACCAAAGTCACGAGTGCGCGGCAAACAAACGTCAATAACCGAATTTCCCGATGAGTGACTCATCGTCCTCGATCCATGAGGTCACATCTATAACACGGTAGTTGTCCTTGTCATCTCTGACATACACCTTTTCGATTCCGGAATTGATTATCATGCGCTTGCACATAGAGCATGAGTTGCTGTTACTGATATACTCACCCGTTGAAACCTCGACTCCCGTCAAAAAGAGGGATGCTCCGAGCATATCGCGCCTCGATGCACTGATGATCGCATTGGCTTCCGCATGAACGCTTCTGCAGAGCTCGTAACGCTCGCCCCTGGGGATGTTAAGCTCCGCGCGGATACACTTCCCGATATCCGTACAGTTCTTGCGGCCTCTCGGTGCGCCCACATAGCCCGTAGAGATGACTTCGTCATTCTTGACGATAACAGCGCCGTAATGTCTGCGCAGGCAGGTGCTCCTCTGTGAAACAACTTCAGCCAGATCAAGGTAGTAGTTGATCTTGTCACGTCTCTCCATCCGAAAGTCCTCCTCTTTTGACACAATGCGTCCATTTTTGCTCTACCTTATATCATAACACATTCTTTCATTCTTTTACAATGTTCATTTAGACAGTAGATTTCATTCCGGGCGGCGGGATCCTCATTTTTCTCTTTTCCGCTGTTCGAAATGGTTTATGTTAGTGATCTCAGGCGGCGGGGTTTTCTTTTTTCTCTTTTCCGCTGTCCGAAACGGTTTGTATTAGTGATTTTGGACGAACAAAAAAGCTGTGACGCGCCCGTCTGTTGTTTTCAAGCCCGTATGAGACGCCGGTACTTAGCGGTTGTATTTTAACCGCTTATGTACCGCTGCGTCGAATCATCCGTCATCCTCTTGGTTTTAGTTTTAGGCGAGGAAACGGATGCGGTTCCCGCATCCAATGAGGAGTGAGAACGCGGTTGAAAACAACACGACGTGGCAGTCACAGCCTTAAGTATCCTTTTATGAAATAATCTTACGCAGTGTACTTTTGCAGAGTGCTTCTTACGGATCCCTTCGAAGCATTAAGTTCATTGAAGTAACCGGTGATCTTCGAGAGCAATCCCGCTGCAACAAGATCCGTTCCGAAGAATGTCTCGTTACGGAGGATCGCTTCAAGCTCGGACTCGGAAGCAGAGTGTCCGAAAGATACACTTCCGAGAAGTTCCTGAGCAGTCTTAAGCATCGGATCGCTCGAAGGTTCAAAGGCATTTCCTTCATCGTTTATGCCAAGGAGGTAGCGAAGCCATCCTGCGATCACGAGAGGCATAAACACGAGGTCAGCGACGTCGCCTTTCGCGATGTGCGCCTTAAAGTTCTCACCGTAGCGGATCGGAAGCTTCTGCGAAGTGTCTGTCGCGATACGCTGGGGAGTGTCGGGCATGAAAGGATTGGGGAAGCGCTCCTCAAGACACTCTCTGAGGAAGTCCTTCGGATCTATGATCCCCGGATTCTCAACAACGGGCATGCCCTCGCGGTCGCTCATCTTCTCGATGAGGGTGCGGAGTTCTTTGTCCTTCATCTCGGCTGCTATCGAAGTATGTCCGAGGAGGCATCCGAAAATTGCGAGAGCCGTGTGAAGAGGGTTGAGACATGTGCAGACCTTCATCCTCTCTGTTTTGTTGACTGTATCCCTGTCGGTAAAGATGACGCCGCGTGCCTTGTCGAGTGCGGGCCTTCCGTTCGGGAAATCATCCTCAATGATGAGGTACTGGGGCTTCTCTGCATTAACAAATGCTGCGATATATGTTCCGTTTGGAGTTACGAACGGTCTGATATCATCGATGCCGTCCTTTGCAAGTTCTTCTTCAACCTTAGA
>JAEEIH010000012.1 GCA_016281275.1 Lachnospiraceae bacterium
GAAACGCTTTCACCTTTTTCGTATATCACTGCCATCAGCAACGGATCGCTCAGTATCTATGACCCCGTAACGTCAGCCTGCTCGGTTTACAGTCTGATAGGACGTGAGGCTTACGCAATCATGAAAGACGGAACTAAAATAGATGTGGGGACCAACATTTTGATCAAAACTGACGGAACGGAACAGATGCTGTTCATGAATCCTTCCAACCTCAGTGAGTTTGTCAGTTGATAAGTAGTTATTATGAAGAGTATTAAGAGACCCGAGGGTCTGTTTTCGAAAAAGGCGGCTATTATTTTACTGCCGCTTGTCGTTGTCCTTGTTGTTCTTTTGGTGGTGACACTTTCAACCGAAGAAGAAAGGGAAGTAGTCTTTAAGGACTACGGTTACGGATTTGCGAATGCGAGACGGCTTGTCTCGATCATGAAGGTCCCGGGAAACGAAACGGACGTAAACGACCTTCTTTGCCAGGTGTCACCGGACGGGAAGATTATTGTCAAGGGGGATAAGGTTTCATACGGAAAAGAATCGCTTTCACCGCAGTTGCCGCTCTTTTTTGATAACAACAGTTACATCTATATTCCGTGGGAAGAGGCTGTGTTTTTGGACACGAATCTTACGGTGAAGTCCATAGAAGGAAACGCATTTCTCATTAAAGAAGGGTTCTTCGGAGACGATTACACTATTCGAGACAGCGGGAAGGACCTTTTACTTCTTTCCTGCACAAAGAACCTTTTTTTGGCACTTGCCGATTTCTCGGTCACTTCAACGGGGATGAAGCTTGAAGTGAAACCCATGGACCTGGTTCTTTTTGACGGTTATTCAGTCAGGACTTTAAGAATAGCAGATACCACGGGATATAGGTTCAGCAACGGTATCAGGACTGATTCGCTTGTGACTGTGAACGGACACGATTACTTCATGAAAGACTTCCTGAGTGTACTTGGCTTGACGGTTGAGAGAGACAGCTCGGTCGACGGTCTTGAAAGGATGGAAGTTAAAGAAGATAAGGACACGCAGGCACCGAAACCGATAGATGATATCAAGTTAAAGGTAAGCGAGCCTACAGTCCAGTATTTCCTTGGAAACCGTTACGATTATCCGGAAGGACTCGAAGTATATAAATATGACGATATCTGGTATGAAAAACGGGATGAATTTGCTGCTCCGATAGACGGCAATCCCATGTACGGAGAAAAGTACATCTGGTTGCCGAATGATTACGGATTGGCTGATATTTACGGGACAAGAGTTTTTTCGTTACCCGCTTTTTCAAAAATAGAAAGAGAACAGGGAAAAGACGGAAAGATTTACGTGATTTCAGCTGATGAAAAAAAGCGCGAAGCGCTTCCTGCCAGATCGATAATATTTGACGGTTATGAGAATTATATTTTCACCTCGGATGCTGTTATTTCATGGAGAGATACAGAGATCGCGCTGTCGCCGCTTTCGTACGTAAACTACGACGGAGCGGGCAGACTCGGTATTTACGTCGAGAATGAAGACCTATTTTATTCCTACTCACTTGAAACAGATTCGATCAAAGTACGGTATCCCGAGGGCAACGGAGTGGATCTTACAGAAAAGATCATCCTTCGGGAAGGAGAATCCGATCTGCCTGTATTCAGTCAGCCGGGAATTCTCGGATCATTTTTTGAAACCCGGTGAACAGGGTTAAGAGGACAAAGCATCAGAAAACGGAGGTTACAGGATGAAGAAACGCAACATGGGGCCTTTTATAGCCATGGGCGGTATCGCTCTTGTGCTTATCATTGCATCGATCTTTCTTATTGTCTCGAGCAGCTACACGGCGCGTCTCGTGCTTGTGAACGACGGCTTCTTTGTCGGTGAGCAGGTTCATGACTGCCTCTATGCCAATGATGAGAGTGCGGTAGTCACATCCATTCCCGCGATCGGAGCTTCTCAGTCAGACATTCTTTACGAAAAGTCCGGAAAGTACTTCCTCGGTGATGATTATACCCCGGTTTCACTTAACTTCCCTTATGTTATAAACAATGCGTCCGCTGTGATGTTTACCAGCAGTGTCGACAAGCTTATCACAGGGACATTCGAATATGTTGATTCTTATGAAAATCTTTACATGAGCGGCGGTGTTACTTTCAATGCCGACATGGAGCGTGCTTACCGCGAGGACTTTATCCTTGTTGATGCGGGAAACGGTATCTACATGAACGCCGACAAACTTACCGTGGGCGGAGCACTCACCACTTCGGGCGAGATTCCCGCGAATTCGTTTGTCAGATTTATGGAAAATGAGATAGGGTATTATTACTACGACAATGATGCCCTTATTTATGCACGTATTGCTCCCGTTTCACGTACAGCTACGATCTCTCTCGGAGGATATAGCTATACGTACATAGAATTCCTTGAAAAACTCGGACTTTACACCGAACGCAAGGCAAAAGACAAGACTACTCCCACTCCCACACCCCTGCCGAATGAGGAAGACGATGAAGTTGAACCGGCAGGAGAAAGACAGGTCTTCGTTTTCGGAGATTCCGAAGCAGACGAAGGAAATGACAACGAAGATAACAACGGTGATGCCGACAGACAATCATCGGCTACGGGAAGCGGTCGCGCCGAAGAAACGGGCGATACCGAAGAAACAGAAATTACGGACGAAAGCGAACGTGACGATGACGAAGAACGTGAGATGATCACTCCGGATCCCGGTGAACGTCCCACACGCGCTCCCAGACCGACACGAGTTCCTTCTCAGCCCGAACCGGCCGAAGAACCGCTTCCTGCGGAAGATCAGGGAACACGTGTAACACCCACACCAAGACCTAC
>JAEEIH010000147.1 GCA_016281275.1 Lachnospiraceae bacterium
CATCTGCCGGAGATCCTTGTCTTCATTTTTCCGTCTGATCATTTGTTCTCCTTCCCAACAAACCTGATATAGTCGACTGATAATATTTTTCAAATACATCCTTATCAAAAGTATCGTCTCTTCCTACACAATCCTCCAAAAGCGTAGCATCAGCTGCAGCTATGGAGACATTTCTGGCATAGGAACTCACATATCAAACAAACTGATCTGCGTATATTTCTCCGGCATTTCCTGCATAAATCCGAAACATTCCTCAGGAGTTGAAAGGATTCCGTTGGTCTTGCAGATATCGCGAAATATCCCCTTTAGCTCTTGTGCATTAGGGCTGGGGAGCTCATAAGCGTTGCCATAACGCTTGATGTAACGCTCCTTCATCCCCGGGAAATGCTTATCGAGCGCTTCATAATAATATTCACGGTCGCCTTCACGGAGCGTCATTCCCATACCGAAATCAATGATACCCTTCACGCCCATGCGCACGCACTCGTTAAGGATCGCGGTGATGTTTTCCGCCGTGTCGTTAATGAACGGAAGGATCGGTGTGAGCCACACGACAGTCGGAATGCCTCTTTTCTGCATTTCTTCAAGCACCTCGATACGACGCTTTGTATTGCAGACATTCGGCTCGAGGATACTGCACAGGTCGTCGTCATATGTCGTAAGCGTCACCTGCACTACGCACTTTGCTGTACGGTTGATCTCGGAAAGCAGGTCGATATCACGAAGAATGCGGTCCGACTTTGTCTGAACCGCAACTCCGAACCCGTTTTTGAGGATGACCTCAAGGCACCGCCTTGTCAATCCCAGAGTTTCTTCGCAATGCATATACGGATCCGACATCGAACCCGTTCCGATCATACACTTCTTTCTTTTCGACCTGAGCGCCGCATCCAGAAGTTCCGGTGCATTCTGCTTCACCTCAATATCTTCAAAAGGATGCGTAAACCGGTAGCACTTGCTACGGCTGTCACAATAGACGCAGCCGTGGGAGCATCCCCTATAAACATTGATCCCGCAAAACCCGTCGCTGCCGGTCAGGATCCCTTTTGCATACACAAAATGCATATGATCAGCCCTTCTTATCCTAATTTTTTAGACAACACAGCGGAACAACATAAACACCGTTCTCCATCCTATAAGCCACCTTATTTTTCGTAACGACCATAAGGAACGCCGGTTTACCGGTCCTTTCACAGTCAATATCGTTGGAGATCTTTATCAGATTATCGGCCGCTTTTCGGATATCGTCTTCTCCGCCGAGCTTTACTTCAATAAGCGCCCATGATCCGTCCGCAAATTGAAGCACTGCATCTGCCTCACGTTTTTTTGAATCACGATATTTATAAACATGGGCTCCTATCGCATCGGCATATACCCGGAGATCATGTACAACCAATGATTCAAACAACAGCCCGAAAGTTGTTATATCTTTAAAAATCCCTTCCGGAGTGATTCCCAAAGCTGCGGCACCGATCGACGGATCCGTAAAATGTCTGGTCTCCTTTGTCCGGATGGCCGTCTGACTTCTGAGGTTCGGATTCCATGCCGGAAGTTCCTCGATGACGTACAGATTTCTGAGTGCGTTCAGGTATTTTGCAAATACATCCTTATCAAAAGTTTCATCTCCTCCGACACAATCCTCCAAAAGCGTAGCATCGGCCGCGGCTATGGAAACATTCCTTGCGTAGGAACGCATAAGCTTCCTTGCCTTCTGTTCGTCCTTCTTAAGTGGTATGTCTTTCAACGAAAAGATGTCATCCGTAACAACCACTTCGTAATAATCCCTTGCCTGCGCCAGAGACACATCTCTGGCCTTGCCTATTGCAACGGGCCATCCGCCCCTGCAGATGTAATATGCATAATCATTTATGTCTTTTTTTGATACAGCCTGAGAGAACCTGCCGTTCTTAAGATCCTGCAGTGATACCGCACCGTTGCTGTCACCTGTTTCGAAGAGGGACATGGTACGCATCATCTTTCGTATGATCCTCCCATTTCCGGTATGCCTGCTGCTTTCCTCATCCGTCTCCGTCCTGCTCTTGTCGGTCACGCTTCCCGTAAGGATATACTGTCCGAACTCTCCGGTCTTGTCCACCTCGTATTTTACCTGATCCCAAACAAACGACACATGCTGCCATTCATCGACCAGTATCGGTTTTGGACCATAGTTCAAAAAGTTGGCGGGAGATATCTTCGCCAGTTCTATATATTCATTTCTCGATTCAAGTGGCATCAGGTCAATGATAGTTTTGGCATATCTCTTTGCCGTAGTTGATTTACCGCACCATTTGGGTCCCACTATTACCAGGGCGCCCTTACTTTTAAGGGCAAACTCCACTATCCCGTCAAATAATCTGCTGATATACTCCTTCTCGCTCATTGCTTCACCTACTCCTCTTTAACAGCCGCCGGTGCCTCATCAAACAATCGACCATGTATCGAATCCTTCGTTTTCTATAGACATTTTATCTCAAATCGGAAGAAAAATCAATTTTGAATCGGAGAAATGTGAGGTTTTCGGTCGGAAGAATGTGAGACTTTGAATCGGAAGAATGTGAGGGAGTGGGTCACGACTATGTTCCAAAACTCCCCTTATTTCACATACTCCGGATCGATGCGAATCATTTCTGCAAGCGCTTTGTTTCTGTAGTTCAGGTCTTCACGGAGCGTAAATCCCTGTGACTCCCAGAACGCGTTACCGTTTTCGTTCTTCTTGAAAGCAACAAGAAGGACCTTGTTGATCTCTTCTTTTTTGAGTGCATCAAGAGCGAGGTCGACAAGCTTCTTTCCTATCCCCATTCTCCTGCAATCCGGCGATACGCAGGCGTGCTGGATTATGCCTCTCCTTCCGTCATGTCCGCAAAGAATGACCCCGACAACCTTTCCGTCGAGCACAGCAACAAAAGAAGTGTTCGGATTTCGCTTAAGATATTTTTCGATCCCTTCACGCTAATCATCTTTATTATTCAGCCCGTTTCCGCATTCGATCCAAAGATCGTAGGCTGCCTCATAATCGTCAATTGTCATAAGTCTGTAATCTATCATTTTTTCTCCTTCGGACCGGTAATTCATCTCCCGCTCCATTCATTTCATTTGACAATCCCCATGTCCAAAGTGATGGGATTACGGCGTCTTTTGATAAAAATACACGACACCGGAATGTCGTGTCTATTATAACAATTGAACTTGAATTTATAAAGAAAAAGCCACGGAATTACATCGATCATTTATTCTCCTTCCAAACAACCCGGACCCACATGGGGACGGGGGTTGTGGGTCATCCCCGCTGCTCACGCGTTCGACAGCACATCTTAAGCTTGTGTATAGTAATTACATCACACATTCTCCCGTGAACAAGTCACGGTGCTGATATCGAGAGGGAAAGCAATAATCATATTTTAGCAATTTTGCACGCATGACCCACAACGAGGAAGCGCTTGCGCTTGTCACCCCATAGGGTCATCCTAAAAAACGACTTGAAACCATACAACTTCAATGTTATTATATTCATATCAGTTTTATTAAAAACAATTTGAATAAAATTTAATTGAATTACGAGGTTATGATATGTTTATCGGAAGAGAGAAAGAACTAAGAGCACTGGAGTCGGTATTCGAAAAAGATGGTTTTGGTATGACTGTGATATACGGACGACGAAGGGTGGGAAAATCTACGCTGATAAAAGAATTTGTCAAAGACAAAAGGGTTATTTTCTACACTGCAACAAAAGTCGGAGCCGAACGGAATCTGGAGTTCTTCACAAAGCAGGTTCTGGAAGTGCTCGATCCGTCCATTAGCGAAGCAAGCTTCCCTACTGTCGAAAGCGTGTTGGATTTGATCAGTGCCAGGATACAGAACGGAGACAGGAAAGTTGTTCTGGTGATTGATGAATTGCCATACTGGGCAGAAAAAGATGAAGCGCTGCTGTCGATCCTTCAGAAGTATATAGATACCATGTGGCTTCAGAAAAATATGATGATCATTTTATGTGGTTCAACCCTTAGTTTTATGGAAAAGAAGGTTCTCAGTGAGAAGAGCCCTATTTTCGGGCGACGTGATTCCCAGATAAAGCTTGAAGCGTTTAATTACAGGGATTCATCATTGTTCGTTCCCAAATATTCGGTAGAGGACAAAGCAATCTGTTACGGCGTTACCGGCGGAGTTGCAAAATATCTGGCACTTTTTGATCCAAAGAAGAGCCTGGATGATAATATAATCAGGCTGTTTTTCAATCCTGACGGATACCTGTTTGATGAGACAAGAAATCTTCTGACGCAGGAGTTTGCAGATATAACACCGGTAAACAACATTATCGAACAGGTGGCTTCGGGTGAGAATTCATTGAACATTATCGCATCAAAAGTACATGAGAAAGATACTACAGTTCTGTACTCACTTGAAAAACTGATAGATGTAGGTCTGGTGGAAAAAAGAAAATGTATAACGGAAGAAAAGAATAAAAAGAAGACTCAGTATGTACTGAAAGATCATATGTTTTCATTCTGGTACAAATTTATCCCTAATGCTGTCAGCGTGATCGAAATGGGACAGGGACAGAAATACTATGAAAAAATCGTTAAGCCACAGCTCCATTCCTTCATGGTAAGCGTGTTCGAGGAGATGTGCCGGTATTATACCCTCGAACAAGGGATTATGGGATCGTTTGATTCTTTTATCACCGAGACCGGTACCTGGTGGGGAACTGAATTGATGGTCGACGAGGGCGGAAAAAGGTATCAGCAATCAGCTGATATAGATGTGGTCGGATTATCTTCAGTTGCTAAAACTGCTGTCTGCGGCGAGTGTAAATTTAAAAACGAAAAAATCGACAAAGAGATATACGAGACACTCGTCAGAAGATCCGGACTTATTTCCGGTAATTACATGGTTACAAAATATCTACTGTTTTCATTGAGCGGTTTTTCAAAGTGGTTTGATGATGCTGATACGTCCAATCTTAAGCTGATCACTTTACAGGATCTGTATAAAACTTAAGCCGCCGTGACCCACCTAGGGACGGGGGGCATTAAACAATCGTCACACATTTTTCTTTGTAGAGGCAGAACTTTTCATCATGGGTAAGGAGCAAAAGATTCTCAGATTTAGCCTGCGACAGAAGTAACCTGTCAAAAGGATCGCTATGGAGCTTGTCAACCTCTGCGATATTTAACCGTGACGCCTCCAATACATGCTTGGGCTTCATGTTCAGTGGCACATATCCCGAAGCATCGCAATAATTAATAAACTCATCGGGTGTGAGTGAAAGATTATTTCTGGGGCTGTCGTGTTTAAGCAGAACCTCCCATGCCGAAACAGAGCTGTAATAAACCGTGTTGTCAGGATCCACGATGAACTGTCGTGCAACACTCGAGAGCATGGGATGATCGGTAAGGGCCCAAAGAGCGAGGTGCGTGTCCAAAAGGATGTTCATACACCACCTCCCGTCAGCATTGCAGCAATCTCTTCGTTTCCTGCATCAAAATCATCCGGAACCGTGAACTTACCCTTTGCTATTCCTATGCGATTTGAAACCGGCGTGCTCTCGTACGGAACAATCTTAACGACAGGGCGTCCATTCCTGGCAACCGTAACAGACTCTTCCCTCCCGGATTCTATGAGTCTGATAAGCTTAGAAAAGTCTGTCTTAGCTTCAAAAACATTAACCTGCATGAGATCGCTCCTTTCATTTAGCCAATCAAGTCATCTTAGTCTTCTTAGCTAAAGTATACACCGCTTTTCTCGAAAAATCAATCCTTCCTTCGGTAGTGCCATCGGCTTTCTTTCCCTTTTTGAAACACCAAAATTGTTTTGGTGTAGATTGCTAGGGTCGTTGCCCTGTCTGATCGGAGCCCCTCCTTTCCCGGATTGTGTAAGAACATCATTGCTCATTATCCACGTGGCACTAATCCTCAGGTGGTGTTATACTCGCCGGCTCATTTTGAATCCTTGCCAAAACAACTTGCTGTTCCGGCGTCATATCATCAAGGCTCTTTATCTTACCCGACTGAAGTGCCATCCAAAGGGTATCCACTATCCCACAATCTCCGCAAGTTCGGGGTGATACTACACCAAACGTCCCCATTCGCGGCGGATAATCCCAGCCTTCATTAAATGCCTGTTTCGGTGTCATAATCTTAGTTTTTCCACATACTTCACAAACGTGTATCAATTTAAGCTCTTTTTCCATGGTCGCCTCCTATGAGATTCTTATCATCTGCTCGTAGATCAGAATCTCCTTGTCAAAAATGTTTCTGTTGTCGTGATAGTGTCCGAAGAACCACTTTTTGTAATTCACATAGTTCTTTATAAACTCAAGATGATCCGTCTCCCTGTCCGGCTTGTACATAGAACCGCCAAGGAATACCTGCGTACTGCTGGAGCAGCAATGTGTAACGATATAATCAACGGTATAGTCATGCGCCCGCAGATTATTCCGACCCTCTTGCATTTCCTCCATGGTATAATTTTATCCATACCCACCATCATTGTCACTAAACAAGCGATTTAACAATAAAAAATCCTGACATTTCTGTCAGGAGTGATTATCTAAAACTGGTTAACGTATTTCTTAAACTCTTCGAAATCTGCTTTTTTCATTACGGTGTCCGAGTAGCAATAATCTTTACCCCGGATAATAAACCAGATCTTCTTCATTTTAATCTTAAATGCTCTCCAAGGGTTCTTATCGTACTCAGTATCAAAGTTGCACTTCATAAAGCAGAGGAACACATAATAATCCAAATCCTTCGACTCATCATCAACGCATATGCTGAACGATTGCCCGCATTTACAGTCACACGTAACAATCAGTTCTTTCTTATCCTTTGACATAAGTACAGACATATGAAACCTCCGATTCTATAAAAATGGAGCATGTATAACCGAACTTCCATACCCCAGGCACAAATGCGCCAAGTTTTCTGCGGGCGAGAATCTGTATGCGTTTGCATTCGCTCCTTATTAAGGAACCATCAACAATAATCCATAACAAAATAACAACATAACCGGGGATCAACAACATTAAACCTATGTGCATACGCCCCTAACAATGCCCGTTATAAGATTTTCAAAATCAATCTCGCCGCACGGAAAGCCGCCTAAGCGGCATAACCTCAGATGTCTACATCAAACTCAACGGTCTGATTATACTTATCCAAAGCAATCTGCATAGCAGATACCTCGGCATCAATCTGCTCATATTCTCTCTTGATGAGATCAAGATCATAATTGATGTACTGGTATTCCGGGGCTGTCTTTCTTGAAGAATACAAGCCGGAATTGATTCTGCTCTTAGGCTGCTGCTTACGCATTCCATCGAGAGTGGACTTTCGTCTGTTAAGCTGAGCCATCTTAACAAGAATCATATCCGCCGTCATCTTGGCATCGCCAACCTGAATCTCATTATTACAGTTTGTTACATTGATGGCATGCTTAATCTTGACAATCTTCTCATCAATTTCGGAGATGTTCTTTGCCACCTCTTCATAATCATATTCAGGAATTACCGGCTCCTCATCAAGAGCCGCCACATACAGACAGCCTTCTTTCTCCTTGGAGCGCCAGAACTCCTTATCCTCATTGAGCTTTCTAAGCATTTTGTTTGCATATGCTGAAGTCATCTTCATCATAATAGATCCTCCCATTTCAATCTGTTTCCTGCATCTGAAGAAAGCATATCATAGCATTCTTTCGTTGTCATTGACGGCAAAGTTCAACATCCTTACCCGCAGTATGTCTTCAGAACGCGTTCAAAGATCTTGAAATTACGATCATCGCGCGGTGAGCAATACACCGCGAACTCAATATTCTTAAAGGCATGCAGATAGTCCTTTATTACATTGCGATTTGCAAGAGCAACAACCTCAGGATTGTTCTGAAAAGCTCCGCAACCAAATGCTCCAAGTATAATCGCGTCACAGCCTTCTGACAGTGCCACTTCAAGTATCCGACGAAGTCTCTTTTCATGAAGGGCTAAAAGATCCTTATCCTTCATCATTGTCTGCTTGTTTCCATCTCCGCTGTTATAATGATTACTGGGCTGACTGCGAAGATTAGGCGCAGCGCAGGTAATCACATCCACGTCATACCAGTCCACCTCTGACATAAGTTTAGGCATTGACGTATCAGATTTAAACACCGTTACATTCGGCGTATAAATGATATCGTCATTATGAATCGGATTATGTGCGTTTCTGTGCGGCTGATAGAAGCCTTCCCACATAGCAGGCGAATTAAGACTGAAGAATAATCCAGAGCATCTGCATAGACACTCTTCCTGCGCACTCGCTCCGTTTACCACTCCACCGCCAGGATTGGACGCTGATGCAAAGTTGTGAACTGCCACATGCTGTCCCTTGTATCCTGCCGCAGCTTCATAGGTTCTCTTCTTTGAGACAACTACCTTGGCCGTATCTTCATAAAGATCCTTCTTCTGCTCTGCTAAAGGATCACTTTCCAATATCAGTTTCTGTGCTGCAGTCGCTTTCTTGACCGATTCCGAAAGCTTCGGATTTGTCTTGCATAGCTTCTCTGTATCCTTAAATACTGTTACATTTTCATCTCTTCCCATTGTTTTTCTCCTTATAGATCAAGCGTATCATACGCTATAGCAATAATCATTTATCCAGTAGTTGCATCTATGCCGCCATCATATCCCCCATAAAATGAACAGAAGAGGACTGTTCGTCCTCTTCGTGATCTTTGATTATATCGTAAAGATTGGCTTCGTAAAGCTCCATCAATGCGAACATGGTATCCGCCTGAGGATAGCTCTTGCCTTTTTCGTACTTATAAATGGCTTGAACTGATCCGAGGCAAAGATACTCTCTTACGTCATCTACGGAGAGGTTTTTTGCAACACGAAGGCGCTTTAAGTTCTGCCCGACAACCTTCATGTCATATTCCGGACGATAGATCATCACATTCCTCCTGTACTCGATACGCGAGTACGCGCTACTTGGATTTATGGGGAACTATAATAGCATATCACCGCTTGGTTTTTTTGTCATTTAACCGCTAGTTTAAAATTCACAGATTACTAACTGCTTTTTGTTTTCTTCTTCCAATCCTTTAATTCACTCTGTAACTCTGTCAGTTCATTCTCTCTTCCGACGAACATAACCAGGCCTCTCTACTCTGAATATTTTTTCACTGAAATTTATTTCAGTTTCTTCGATCATTATATTCTCATGAGCCTCATAAGTCAAGTTTATAAATCGGCGATTTTATTTTTTTGCAGATTTCCGCATTTTTCTTCAATAAAGACAAATTGTCGCTTTGCCATAGTCTTCATCAGATACAGCTTCAAGCCATTCATTACTTGTCTCTTCACCGGCAACTTCTATTGCAAGATGTGAGAACCATGAATTCGGCGCTGCTCCGTGCCAGTGCTTTACTTCAGCAGGAATGTTTATTACTTTACCCTGAGTCATCTCCACGGCTTCTTTACCCCATTCCTGATAGTATCCTCTTCCACCAAC
>JAEEIH010000148.1 GCA_016281275.1 Lachnospiraceae bacterium
AAGAGCCCTACCCCATGGGTCCATCCCAAATATTCATCAGTCTGAATAAACTTCCTTCTTGAGAACTCCGATATAGGGAAGATTTCTGTAGTAGTCCGCATAATCAAGTCCGTATCCGACAACAAACGCGTTATTGATTGAGAAGCCGCTGATATCGCAGCCGATCTCTGCGGGATGACATTCAAACTTGTCGAGCAGGCAGACCGTCTTTACCGAACGGGGCTTACGTGAAAGAAGGATCTCTTTAAGGTACTTGAGCGTAAGGCCGGAATCAATGATGTCCTCAACGATGACAACATCCCTGTCAATGATCGTGTTGTCGAGGTCTTTAATAAGCCTTACGGCGCCCGAAGACTGTGTCTCATTGCCGTAACTCGAAACAACCATGAAGTCCATGTGAAGCTGTGTCTTCATCTGACGACACAGGTCTGTGTAGAAAATGGATGCTCCCTTAAGGATGCAGACCATGATCGGCTCGCTGTCTTTGTACATCTCGGTGAGCTGCTTTCCAAGCTCGGCAACCCTCGCTCTTATCGTTTCCTCTGAAAAGAGTACATACTCGATATCGTTTTTTGCGTTTGTGATCTTCATCCCACGCCTCCTGTTACCTTTCGTTTGTATATATGTCGGCAATTATATCGTCCGAGTCGTTTTTCACGTCAAAACCGCTGTCAAGTCCCGGTTGTCGCCGTCTGCTTTCTGCTTTTAAAAGTCTGTCAGTACCCGGGATTTCTACCGGACCTTAATTGTTTACCGATTAGCAAGTTCTCCCATGACATCGTCCCAGTCGATACCGCACTCGGCCATAAGCACCGTCATGTGATACATGAGATCCGCGATCTCGTATTTAAGCTCCTCTGCACCGGGATTCTTGGCGGCGATGACCATCTCGGTTGCTTCTTCACCGCACTTCTTGAGGATCTTATCGATGCCCTTATCGAAGAGGTAATTGGTGTATGAACCCTCCTTGGGGTTCTTCTTTCTGTCGATCACAACATCGTAGAGCTTTTTGAGGACCGCATAGGGATTCTTCTCATCAAAATCATGATGTACCATCGTGTTGAAGAAGCACGAGTACTCTCCCGTGTGGCAGGCTGCGCCGATCTGGCGTACCTTTGCAAGAAGCGTGTCCTTGTCGCAGTCCGCACTGATCTCTTTAACGTACTGGAAGTGTCCCGATGTGAGACCCTTAACCCAAAGCTCGTTACGGCTTCTCGAATGGTAAGTCATGATACCGGTCTCGACGGTCTTCTCAAATGCCTCTCTGTCCATGTATGCAACCATGAGCACCTGACCTGTCCTGTAGTCCTGCGTTACGCAAGGGATAAGTCCGTCCACGGTCTTTAAGTCGTCAAACGAAAGCGCACTCTTAAAGGTATTGATCTCGATTCCGCTGTTTTCAAGCGACCTCTTTACCTTCATGATATTGCCCTGCTTATCGGCACCGTCTTCATCCGCGCGAAGTGTGTTCTCATAAAAATTCGTAGCTACCGCACAAACCTTATCGAGTGACATGAGCATTTCGATGTCGTTACGAACGAGGCTGTCACGGATTATGAGTTCACCCGCGCACTGCGCGATGAGGGCCTTGAGGCCGTCATCCTGCGATGTGTGCTTAGCGATTATGTTGCACGAGGGCGATAGTTTTCCGCCCCTATATGCTTCAAGAACAGGTGCCTCATTCCCCATCGTCATGTCCGCTTCAACGTAGATATTTGCGGCTCCGAAGCGGTCAATACTCTCCTTAAGAAGCGCTGTATCTTTGATGTCGCCGAGCAATATCGAAACGGCAACGGCTCCCGTGTAGAACGCCTTCTTCACATCCTCGAACCTTACGACACGGCATCCGATGATGATCGGGATATCGACAACCCTGGCCATATCCTTCACGAGAAGCAGGAATTCTTCGTGCTCTGTTTCGTTCTCACTGTGATTATAAACGAACAGGCCGTCGATACCAAGGTTCTCATAGAGAGCAGCCGTCTCAATAAGGTTATCCTTAATGCCGTTCTCCGCGTTAATGTATGCAAGCAGTCTCTTCTGCATTCTTTTACTCCTTTTTCGGTATAAGTGTTTTACATTTAGAATACATGCCTGAACGTATCGGTATTTTTTCTGTATTCCTTTTATTTCTTAAATCAGGCTTGACCGCACCCGTCTTAAGGTTACTTATAAGTATTTGGGTATTTCCTTCTTCAGATCCACTTTACCCTCGTAATAGGCCTTCCCTATAATCACGCCCTCAACCCCGATCTCTTCGAGTCTCTCGAGGTCGAACGATGACCCTACACCGCCCGAAGCGATGATATCGAGACCGGTGATATCGACAAGTTTCTCGGTTGTGATAACGTCAGGTCCGCTGAGCATGCCGTCACGTGAAATATCGGTATAGACGATAGTCTTAACTCCCATATCACGGAAGACTTCGGCGAGATCCATAACCGTTTTGTTACTCTCCTGCTCCCAGCCGCGAACTGCTGCCATACCGTTCTTCGCATCGAGTCCGACAACTATCCTGTCTGCTCCGAAGCGCTCGATCGCCTTTCCGACAAACTCAGGTTCTTCAACGGCACGCGTACCTATGATTACTCTCGACACTCCGGCATTTATCTTGGTCTCGATATTCTCAAGGCTCCTGATTCCACCACCTGTTTGGACGGGAAGCCCCGTCTCAGCAGCGATGCGTCCGATCACCTTTGAATTCTCGGACTCGCCGACGCGAGCCGCGTCAAGATCGACAACATGTATGTACTGTGCACCGAGAGCCTTGAAATCAAGCGCTACTTTAACGGGATCGTCTCCGTAAACGGTCATATCGTCATAGTTACCCATCTTAAGCCTGACGGCTTTACCGCCTCTGATGTCTATTGCGGGATAAATTCTCATCTTTTTTTCTTCCTTTTGTAAACTTAAAACCTGCTCCCATTTACATCCCGAAGCAACTCACCGACATGCGGCTCACCAAAAGAATCAACTCTTTGATCATTCTCCCGGCAAACCCGTACACGTCAGACAAATTCACAGATCAAATCACACCCTTTGTAGAAGGGATCCCCTTCTCACGCGAGTCGAACGAAACAGCCTGCCTGAGTGCCCTTCCGAAGCCCTTGAAAGCAGCCTCGCTGATGTGGTGATCGTTCAAGCCGGCCATCTGCCTGAGGTGAATGCTTGCACCGAGACTGTATGAAAGCGCATAGAAGAACTCACGTACAAGCTGAGTATCGAGACCCCCGATCATGGGAGCCGTGAACGTAAGATCAAATCCGAGGTAAGGTCTTCCGCAAAGGTCAACCGCACACAACACAAGTGTTTCGTCCATCGGAAGAAGGAAGTTGCCGTAGCGCGTGATGCCTGCCTTGTCACCGAGAGCTTTTTTAAGAGCCTCACCGATCACGATACCTGTATCCTCAACACTGTGATGTCCGTCGACATAGAGGTCGCCCTCTGTCTTTACGGAAAGATCAATGCAGGAATGCTTAGCAAAAAGCGTGAGCATGTGATCAAAGAACCCGATCCCCGTAAAGATCTGGGCCGTGCCCGTTCCGTCAAGGTCTACACCCACAACGATCTTTGTCTCATTTGTATTTCTCTCCACCGTGGCTTTTCTGCCCATATTGTCCTCCTCACTGTTTCTTTCTGTTTCAGCCTTTTTTGATGAACCATCGTCTCTGTCATCAGAAAACGTCGCCAAGTTTTCTCTGTATCCAAACCACGCTCAGGTTTCATAAAACGGAAGGATGTTATACCTTCTGTCGTCTTGTTTCTGTACTTAGCTCCGATCACCTAAATCTCTCTGCTATAGATTCGGCATGTGCGTAAAGTCCCTCTGCTTTCGCGAAGAATTCGATATCCTCGTGTGCCGCCTCGAGCGCTTCTCTCGAATATGATATCACACTTGACTTCTTAATGAAATCCTCAACACTCACAGCTGAGAAAAATCTTGCGGTTCCGTTGGTAGGAAGAATGTGGTTGGGTCCTGCCCAGTAATCGCCGAGCGGCTCGCTCGAGTAAGGTCCGAGGAAGATCGCTCCGGCATTTCTTACCTTCGCCATATCACCGTAGGGATCCTTCGTCTGGATCTCAAGGTGCTCGGGCGCGATCTCGTCAACCGCATCGATGGCGTCCTTCATGTTGTCGGCCACAAGGATGTATCCGTAAGAATTCAGTGATGCGCTGATGATCTTCTCTCTCGGCATCTCCTTTGTCATGCGTTCTGTCTCTTTATTAACCTCCTCGGCAAGCTTGCTGCTCGTTGTTATGAGGATCGCGCACGCAAGCTCGTCATGCTCTGCCTGTGAAAGGAGGTCAGACGCAACGTAAGACGCATTCGCCGTCTCATCCGCAAGCACAAGGATCTCACTCGGGCCCGCGATCGAATCGATGCTGACGTTTCCGTAAACGGATTTCTTTGCAAGAGCAACGTAGATGTTACCCGGTCCGGTTATCTTGTCTACTCTCGGCACACTATCGGTTCCGAACGCCATGGCTGCGATTGCCTGCGCTCCGCCGACCTTGTAGATCTTGTCCACGCCTGCTTCCTTGGCTGCAACAAGCGTTCCTTCGTAGATCACGCCGTCCTTTCCGGGCGGTGTGCACATGATGACTTCATCAACGCCCGCTACTCTTGCGGGTATAACGTTCATAAGAACCGATGACGGATATGCGGCCTTGCCTCCGGGAACATAAACGCCGGCGCGCTTCAGGGGAGTAACCTTCTGTCCGAGGAAGATCCCGTCTGCGGGAGTTTCGAACCAGCTGCGCTCCTTCTGACGCTCATGAAAATCGCGGATGTTCGCGGTCGCTTTCCTGATGACCGAAACAAGCTTCTCGCCTGCTTTTGCGTAGGCTTCGTCAATCTCTGCCTGTGTCACAAGGATGTTTTCGGGCGAAAGATCGAATCCGTCAAATTTCTTGGTATATTCAAAAACAGCCTCGTCGCCGCGATCCCTGACATCTTCAACGATAGCCGCAACCTTGTCCTCGTACTCGCGGTACTGTCCGGGGCTTCTCTTTAAAAGTTCTTTAAGTAAGTTTTTCTTTGATGATTCATCGAGTTTAACTATCTTCATACAAAGCGTCTCCTTTCACATCTTGACGAGCTGTTTTGTTCCTATCAGCTCATCTCGGTAGGACTGCCTTCATTTTCCGGATATGCTTTCCTTTATAGAGGCTCCATCCTTTTATTTTCATCCGTTCTGCAGAGCATTCTTCATATCTTCAATAAGCTTTCCGATACGCTCCTGCTCCATCTTGAGGCTTACGCGGTTGACAACCATGCGGGCCGAGAGAGGCATAAACTCTTCAAGGACCACAAGTCCGTTCTCACGGAGTGTCGAACCGGTCTCAACGATATCTACGATCACTTCCGCAAGTCCGACGATCGGCGCAAGCTCAATCGATCCGTTGAGCTTTATGATCTCCACAGACTGGTGTCGTACGTTGTAGAAGTAGTCTTTCGCAATCTTCGGATATTTCGTGGCAACCCTTAAAGGAAGCGACGAATCGAGAAGTGCCCTCGCCGACTCGGGTCCCGCAACACACATCCTGCACTTTCCGAGGTTAAGATCGAGCACCTCGTAAAGCGATCTTCCCTCTTCAACTATCGTATCCTTGCCGACAATTCCTATGTCGGCTGCACCGTACTCAACATATGTGGGTACGTCATTTGCCTTCGCAAGGAAGAACTTGAATCCGAGCTCCTCATTCGTGAAGATGAGCTTGCGGGAATCCTTGTCCTCCATTTCGGGGCAAGTGATCCCAAGCTTTTTGAGGATCTCCATCGTCTGCTTCGCAAGACGTCCCTTCGCAAGTGCTATTGTAATGTATCTCATTTATAACCTCCAACGTCTTCGTTTGTCTGCCTGTTATCTGCACCTGAATTGCCTGACGATCTATTGCTGCCGAAGCATATCCGGTTGATCATCCGGTTTAAAAAAACAGGTTATTTGTCCGACTATTTATTTTACAAAGATCACATCCGTATCTTCTGCCGGATCATCGGTAGCGCGTTTCTCATCAACGCGGATGAACGCTGCCTTTCCGTTCATTCTGAGTTCTCTTACTTTTTTTAACGCTTTCGCATATGAAGCTTCATCCGCAGCAACAACCGCCGTCTTTGTCTTCTCGTGCTCGCCTCTCACGCAGCCGTTTCTCACAAGCGCTTCCATCATGCGCTCCACATAAACAGCCATGCCGACCGCAGGTCTGTCATTGCCGAACTGTCCCGCAAGCTTGTCGTAACGACCGCCGGCAATGAGTGCTTCACCGAGTCCGTATGTATATGCGTTAAAGATGATACCTGTGTAATATCTGTAGCTGCTGAGTTTTCCGAGGTCAAAGCCGATATAGTCGTCGTAACCGTAGATCTTCATGATCTCGTAGATCTTCTCAAGCCTCTCGATCGCTTCGGTAGCCGTCTTGTTATCTGTCAGCTTCTTGAAATCCTCAAGTCTCTCAAAAGATCCGAAGAGCGAAGGAAGTGTGAGGAAAAGCTTCCCGTACTTCTCATCCAGCCCCTCACGTTTCAAGAGATCCTCAATACCGAAGATATTTTTGTCCGTGATGAGCCTTACAAGTTCGTCGTACTCTTCGCCTTCAATTCCGGCTTCTTCGGCAATTGCCGCGAAGAATGCTGTCTCACCGATCTCGACCTGGAACTGTGTGAGACCGGACTCGAGAAGGCACTCAACAGTGAGCGCGATCATCTCGGCATCGGCAAATGCGCTCGCATCACCGATAAGCTCGGCTCCGAGCTGTGTACTCTGACGGGGCTTGCCCTGGTACTCGCTGCTGTTGATGAATGTACTTCCACAGTACGCGATCCTCACGGGATCCTTCCTGTCCTTATAATAGCGTGCCGCGCAACGAGCAACGGAAGGAGTCATATCGGGGCGGAGAACAAGCGTGTTGCCTTCTCTGTCAAAGAACCTGTACATATCCTTCGGACGCGCCGTTCCGCGCTTCTCTCCGAACACTTCGAAATACTCAAAAACGGGAGTTTCGATCATGTCGTAGCCACTAAGACGCATAAGTCCGGAAAGACGGGCCTCAAGCCCCTGCTTGAGCATGCACTCGCTTCCGTATATATCTCTGACACCTTCGGGTGTATGTAAAAGTCTGTCTTTCATATATTCCTCCGTACTTTATCGCGTTAACGCGTCGCCTTGCTACCATGGTAGCAAGGTAGTAAATTAAAACGTATTATAAGGGTAACGTGGTCTTATAGTCAAGTGTTTTTTACCGACGAGCCCGATGTGATTCAGGGTTGTATTCAGGGTTTGTTCGAATACGATCGATCCTTTTACGGCACATTCTCACAGAGCGCTGCATTTATCGCATTCAGTACTCTCTTCTTGTCTCCCGTCCAGAGAGGTGCCACGAGCCCCTTCTTCGGACCGTCCCCCGTTAATCTGTGGATGATGACACTGTCCGGTATCATCGGGACGAGGTACTTTAGGAGATCAACATATTCATCAAGCGTCATGACCGGAACCTTCCCCTCCCCGTACTCGCGTTCAAGGTCGGTGCCGCGCAAAATGTGCAGAAGCTGGAGCTTGATGCCGTTCGAGCCGACATCTGCAACGTGTCTGACCGTTTCCGCCATATCCTCGCGCGTTTCGCCGGGAAGCCCGAGGATCACATGAGTGACGACCTCTATTCCGAGCTTTTGAAGCCTCGCCACGCACTCATCGTACACAGGCAGTTCGTAACCGCGCCTGATGTAGCGTGCCGTCTCCTCCTTCACGGTCTGAAGCCCGAGTTCAACCCAGACGGGCTTCATTTTTCGAAGCTCCCCCAGCAGTTCGTACATCTCTTCACTGATACAGTCGGGTCTTGTGGCTATTGACAAGATCGCTACATCACTTACGCTTATGGCCTCCCGGAATATCCTGTTCAGATACCCGAAATCACCGTAGGTATTGGTAAAGCTCTGGAAATATGCTATGTACTTCGCTTCCCCCGGCACTTTAGCAGAGACTCGTTTTTTTGCCTCCGCGATCTGCTCTTCTATGCTCTTATCTGCATCGGTCGCAAATTCTCCCGATCCTCCTGCCGAGCAAAAAATGCAGCCACCTGTCCCAAGGGTTCCGTCCCTGTTCGGACACGTGACTTTTGCGGAAAGCGCAAGCTTATATACCTTGCAACCATATATGCTTTTCAGATGTTGGCTTATCGTTTTCATTTTTCAATCATGTTTTTACATTAACATTTTTGTTTTATTACACGCTTTTGCTTTTTTGTACTGCTTTCAAGCGTACCGAATTCCCGAACCCAAAATTTATAAAGAATCCCTGTTTGTTTCACTATTATATCATAAACGAAATAAATCTATATTCAATTTCGTTTTTGGTTGCTCTATCGCTCTATCGCTGAAGAGATCCTGCTTCAATGTCTATTTGACGTTTTCACGCATAAACGTTATAATGTTTATACGTATATACATAAATCAAGAGGAGGTTTACCATGTCTCAAGTAGCTGTCAAAGCCTGGGGAAACAGCCAGGGAATACGTCTCAGCAAAGAAATAATGGAGAAAATGGGGCTCAAGATATCTGACATTCTTGATGTGGAAATCTCAGCGGATGCAATAATCCTTCGAAAAGCATTCCGTCACAGATCATTTGAAGAGCGGATGATGGAATATAATAATAAGATTTCTGCCTGCAATTTTGACTGGGACGAACCCGCCGGGAGGGAAATTTTATGACATATTGTCAAGGCGATATAATAAAGATCAACGGGTTTGATAATTACCACTTTGTAATAACCAGTAAGAATTCTTTTATAAATGCCTTGGGCGTGTTTCATGTATGCCCTCTTTTTACGGACTTCGCTGACGGACCTCTCCATATTTCCGTGACCGGAAAAAAAGGAACACAAGGCACCGTTATCTGTGAACAGATTAAAATGATAGATCCGGATGTCAGGGCTGTTAACAAAACAGACTCCTTAAAATACCAAGACATCATGAACATTTCGGATGCCATTCAGGGCATGTTTGAATATGATTAGTCCTCTCCGCTATATATTTAGGAAAGTTTGAACGAAACATCCCCCACTTCGCAGCAGCGAAAAGTGGGGGATGTCTTCAATTCTGTCAAATGTTCTTTTTAAAGAAATTGGTGTCGTAAATCTCGGAGCCTTTGTTCTGGTAGAATCTCCATGCTTCCTCGCGACCCTTGCCGGATGTAAAGTTAAGCTCTTTGCAGCCCTTCTCTGCTGCCCAGGCGAGCATCCCTTCCCAGAGCTTTCCACCGACACCCTGACCGCGGACCGATTCATCGGTTACAAAATCCTCAAGATAGGCATTTTTCCTGACGATGGGACCCATAATGATCGAAAGTGTGGCGATGCCGACAATCTTATCATTATCGTCAATGGCAAGAAGCATGTCGTGCGAGGGAGACGCGATGATTTCGTCAAACCACTCGCGGGGGATCTCTCCACGGTCCTTCTTGCTGCGCGAAAGCTGGATCAAAAGCTCGCGGATCCTGCCCGCAACCTCCGGTGTGTACTCTGTTAACCTTTCTACTTTCATTTTACTCCTCCTCTAATTTACAGGTCTGTCAAAACCTTTATTTTTCTTCCGTAATTTAATCCCGCTCGGAAAGATCCTTTTGGAGCATCTCCAGATACGGTATCACAAGCCCGTCACCGCCTCCGAAAAAATAGTCCTCATCAAGCTCGTCCGTTCTCACGCTCTTGCGGCCTCCGTTTTGTGCTCTGTCCCAAAAGGCTTTCAACTCTTTTGTGCGCATATAGTAGAGCCGACCGCTGCCCGTGAAGCTGATAAGCAAAAACGCCACTCCGTCTTGGTTCTCGAAGTCCTCCATAAACCTGATCTGATGCTCATGAACATTACTGAGGGCAAATGTATCGGTTGCGGATTCCTTCGCATCGAAACACACCGGCACCCCTTGAACAACGCCGACATAATCGACGGTACTTTTCTTGTCAAAGTACGCGAGCGTTATATGACCGTGTTCTTTATCCATCTCAATCGGCGTGATGGGAGTGGGGATCTTCTGCACAAGCGCAAGACCGCGGTCACGAAGCTTTTCATTTGTCAGGTTTATCTTCTCTTCAAACGCCGACCCTCTCAGGCCGCGTGAGTTCCAAGCAGGCATGTCATTTTCCTCTCTATCTTCTCAAAGGTCACGGTATCACTTACACCCGAAGCTTTAAGAAGTTCTACTACTCTGTCGAATTCTGCCTTTGAAGAAGCCTTGATCTTGAGAATAATACTTTTTCACCCATTGACACTCTGCCTTGAATTCCTTTTCCGAGAGTTTTTCGCATCCATCGCAATCCTTCGGGAAAATAAGTTTCCAGGCCGTGAGCATCTGAGTCTTTATGGCGAATTCTTTGGCGATCATGCGATTAAAAACCGAGTCCCCGTACTTCGGATCACCGGCAACGGGGTGTCCTATTGAAGCCAAGTGCGCCCTTATCTGATGCGGTCTTCCCGTAACAAGCTCCACCTCAAGAAGCGTCATGTTGTTTGCCGTTGCAAGCGGCTTATACTTCGTCTCGATGTTCAAAGCGCCCGGGTCGGCAGGTCTTTCGGTGAAAACTCTGACCTTGTTGGATTTCTTGTCTTTCACGAGCCACCCCTTAAGGTCTCCCGGCTCGTTTATTATTCCTTTCACTGCACACAGATAATACTTCCGGAGCTTTCTGTCATGTATCAAAGCAGACATCGCGCGAAGTCCCTTTAAGGAGCATCCGCACACGACAATTCCCGATGTATTTCGGTCAAGTCTGTTACAGACTGAGGGTCTGAATGTCTCCCCTGTTCCCGACAGTTTACCTGTCGCATTCAAATACTCGATCAGAAGATCGTTCAGCGAAACTTCTCCCGATCCTCCGTTTTTTTCGATGTAATTACTTTCCGAACCGCCCGTTTTTTTGATGTCGTAACGGTGTGCTGTCTTTTTCGATCTCTCATCGGCTCCTTGCGAGAGTATCCCTTCGGGTTTATATACAAGAATTACATCGTTGTCTTCATATATGATATTTTCGGCAAAATCATAACCGTTAATAAATATGTTTTCTCTCCCGTGATTCTCTACGATTCTACAGCTCTTCCCCGGTTTTTCCGGGAAGTCTTTTTCTTTCGTCTTTTCCAAACTGCTTTCGGCTTCCGATATATCACTTTCAGAAAACGAATCAGCATTTTTCGAATTACCCTCTGTACTCCCAACACTTCCCCCGAGGTCTCTCAGCGTATCATCGCTGAAGAACAGCCTCAGCTCGTCACCTTCCTTCACCCTTACATCAGGCTCGGTCTTTTTTCCGTTCAGTGTGACGATCTTCTTTCTGATTGCTTTATAGACAAGGCCTTTCTCGGCGCGCGGAATAAGCTTGCCGACAAGCCTGTCGACACGCTGCCCGTCTTCATTTCTGCCGATCTTAACCAGTTTCATACTCACCTCGCGATGGTCCCATGGGGTCACCCCCACTATGCCATGTAAATTTTGAGCATATCTATCAGTTCCACCTGCGGGTCTTCTTCGTCTTCTGCCCTCGCCGGTGAAGGTGTGAGCGTTTTGAGGTGCTTGAGGAATTTATCCATGTCATCAACAACCTCAACAGAGTTCCCGAATCCCTTGCGCTTTACAAGATCCTTGAGGTACTCATAGAGCTTGACGGTGGGATGCTTCTCGCCCCGTGCGACAAGTGCCGCAACCTCGTTGTCCGTAATAACCATAAACGCAAATCCCATCGCGCGCTCGGTCGATGTCATGACAACATCCGAAAGCGTGGTGCTGCCTGCGGGAGATGATTCAAATACTTTATTTTCATCTTCTTCGCTCACCGACTTGTACTTTGCGAAGAGCACAAATCTCGTGATCGCTCCTGCGAACGGAATCACGACGAGTGCCGCAAATATCGAAAGCACGTTAAACTTGCTCTCAAACAGGAATAAACCTGTGATAAACATAGCAGCAGCGATCAAAAACGATCCTATCGCAACGAGTATCGCAAGCTTCTTGACCCTATCGATATAGCCTCTCGACCCCTTAGCGGGTACCATTCTTTCTTTATTAGCCATAATATCTCACTTTCAATTTTATCTCAAATACGCTCTTTTAATATGTTTTTACCGGCCTTATGTTATACTGATATGTATCTGCTTTACGCCTGTTCTTCAACAAACGCTTTTTTCATATCAGCAGCTCGTTAAAACTCTTTATAAAACAATTCGCGATCTTTTTCTTTTCCGTGTCTTCATACTCAGCCACGGGATCGTAGCAGGCACAGACCCTCATCCCCGCGCATCGTCCCGCGATCACGCCCCTTAAAACATCTTCAAACACAAGGCATTCCGAAGGGTCCACGCCAAGCGTTTCGGCAACAAACAGGAAGATATCCGGGCTCGGCTTTCCTTTTTCAACTTCACATGCCGTGTGGATCTCATCTATATATGCGTCAATACCGAGCCTCTTAACCACCGAAAATGCCAGTTCACTTGAATTGCTTGTGGCGATCCCGGTTTTGATACCGCGCTCTTTAACGAGATCGAGAAACTCGCGAACCCCTTCCTTGAGGGTGACGCGGGTGTTGTACATGTCATACGCCATGTCATTCCAGCACTTCTTGATCACTTCGAGATCATCCTCGAGTTCAAACGTTTTCTTGAAGTAAACAGCAGTCTCGGAGAAGCTCATCCCCGAGATTGTGTCCTGAAGGTTCGGCGGAAAAGCCTTGCCCTTCGACGCCAGATAATCGATGTCGATCTGCTTCCACATCCACATCGAATCAATAAGCGTTCCGTCGAGATCAAAGATTATCGCTTTAACGCCTTCGAGAAGCCTGTTCACGGGGATTCTCGAAGCGGATTCGCCGAATAACTCTTCTGTCAATTCTTCCATTTAGCCGGGTTCCTCTCACATCTACTGCAAATCTGAAGAGGTTCATTCGCTAATCCTCTTCAAGAAAAATCATAATATTATAAATATTCCTCAGTCCCAAAAGGTCAGACTTATATCCTTCTCTGTGAAATTCGAAGTGAAGATCACATCATCCTCCAGCCCGGGAGATATCGGTTTTTCAGCGTATCGCCTTTCTTTCTCGCCCATCCGAGAGGGAAGCCGTCGGTGCAGACAAGGACATAGCCATCCTCTGCTTTCGCATTTTCGCCCGTAACGCTTATGGTCTCGCACTTCAGGTACCTGATCACCTCATCCGAACCGGACGGAAAATCGACCGTGTTCGCAAATGCGCCCAAAGGCATAGCACATGCAAGCGCCTGCGCCGGTTCAAACCTGTCTTTCTTGATCTCGCCGAGCAAAAGCCCGCGTCTCAAGGTACGAAGTTTCTCGGCTCCGAAAGGTATCTCGGGCTTGGGATCAAGCGACAGGAATCCCGATTTCACATAAAGCTTGCCCGCCGGAATCTCAAATCCCACCTTCTCAAGAAAATCAAACGCACTGTCGGGAATTTCGCGGTGACGCTTGCGGGTAGAAGCGTCGTAGGTGTTGGCAGGGGTGGACCCTTGGGGACGGGGGTTGTGGGTCATTGGGGTGCATGACCCACAACCCCCGTCCCCAAGGGTCCACCCATACCCCCCGTCTTTCTGCAAAAGCGCAACAAAATGACCCTCACCCTTTATCCTGTGAGGGTAGAGTCTTGCTGCGTTTGAGATTTCCGTGGGGTAGTGCTTTCCGTTTTTTTCCGAGCCTTTACAGCCGTCGTCCTTTTTTCCGACATCAAACGAGCCGATGTTACCGGCCCTAACAAACCCGACCTCCCCGAAAAGCCTGTCGGCTTCGGGGAACGGGATAACGTGCATGTCGGGGTGCTCTTTGAGTATCAGTTCAAGCGACTCCTCATCCTCGAGGGGTGAGAAGGTACATGTAGAGTAGATCATGATCCCGCCCGGTGCGAGCATTTCGATCGCATGAGGGAGGATCTGCTTCTGGAGTTCGGCGTAGTAACCGCTTCCGTACTGCTCCCAGTTCTTTGCAACGGCGTGAACCTTCCTGAACATGCCTTCTCCCGAACACGGAGCGTCGATGATGATCCTGTCAAAATAGCCGGAGAACACTGTGGCAAGCTTGTCGGGCGATTCGGACAGGATAAGGACATTGGGGATTCCAAAGATTTCTATATTCTTAAGAAGCGCCCTTGCGCGAGAAGCGCTTATATCATTTGAAACAAGTATTCCGCTGCCGGCAAGCCTCGCACCGATCTGGGTGCTCTTTCCGCCGGGTGCGGCGCAAAGGTCAAGCACTCTGCAACCTTCGGAAATGGGCAAAAGAGCCCCGGGCGCCATGGCGCTCGGTTCCTGAAGATAATAAAGACCTGCGTGATAATAGGGATGCTTCGAAGGAGCCGACTCGCCCTCCTCCGTCTGTACATAGAAACCGCCCTCCGCCCAGGGAACGGGTTCAAGTTCTTTAAAAATCTCCCCAAACTTCTCCGGTGAGACCTTCATGGGATTTATCCTGAGTCCCGAAGCCGGTTCCACGTCATACGACGCCAAAAACTCCTCAAATTCATCTCCAAGGAGTTTCTGCATGTTCTCTATGAATTTTCCGGGAAGATAATCTCTGTACACTTACATGATCCTCTGCTTGTAGTATTGGTTTATTTCAGACTCTGCGCCCTGTAACCTTCGGAGATTATGTCGAGCTCTTTCGCAAAAAGCTCAAGATGTGCCAGATCCTCGGAATTGTAAATCTTAAAGAATTCATCCTGGATCTTGACGATCTCACGCTTATTGGCAACCTTGTAGAGGTTCTGGATGTTTGTGAGTATGTCTGCCACGAGATTCGACTTCAATGTAAATGTGTTCTGGGCGTCCATGATCTCGCCTCGTACAAGGGACATCTCCCTGTCGAGAACGACGATCGCCTCTGCGGCTTTAAGAAGTCTGACGCGCAGGTTCTCAGGCATGTTCTGCTTGTATTTGTATTGAAGCGAGTGCTCGATCGTAGCCCAGAAGTTCATGGCGAGCGTTCTGATCTGGATCTCGCAAAAAATATCCTTGGGTCCCTTGAGCGACTCAACCCTGTATTTGATGACCATGTGGTAACTTCTGTAGCCGGAAGGCTTCTGATCCTTCACATAGTCCTGCTCTTCCACCACCTGCATGTCGGTACGCTTCTTGATTATCTGCGCAACCTTATAAATATCCTCGATAAACTGGCAAATGATACGAACACCGGCGATATCGTCGATGTGCGTCTCTATGTCGTCGAGCGAAATGTGCTTGCGCTGCACTTTTTCAAGCAGGCTCGAAATGGATTTAACGCGGACATCGACCTGCTCGATCGGTGAATAAAGACCGGCTGCCCTGTAAGCCGATCTCATGTGCTCGAACTTTTCCTTAAGCTCATCCACAGCAAGCGAATAAGGCTCAAGAATCTCTCTCCACATCTGTATTTCCATACATCCGCTCCTTTCCGTTCCTTCCCGGTTCACACTAAACGCTTATCAGTTTTTTTCAACGTTTATGACAAAACCCGGCATTTCATTTCCCGTAAATGAATTCCTGCAACTCAAGCGCATTCTTCCTCAGATCAACCTTTGTCACGAGCATGCCTCGCAGGTTCGCATCGCTGTACGTACCGTCGACGGGGATCCTGTAATCACGCACCTTTTTGTCAAGACCGATGTCAAAGACCGCCCTGATATACTTTTCAAGTGCTTTTTCATCTATGTCGGTTGTCACAAAAGGCAGACATTTGTCACAGAACTTCTTGAGCTGTTTCAGACTCATACCCTTAAGTGAATCAACAACCGATTCCAGTAACATACGGTGGCGTGATGTACGTCCGAAATCACTGTACTCCCTGTTTGCTGTCCCTACCTTTCTGATACGGCAGTATCCGAGCGCCTGATTGCCGTTCAGGTGATTCTTTCCCACCTTTACATTACGGAATTCTTCTTTACTAATGTAATTTGTCCTATTCAGATAAGACGCTTCTTCCTCGGTGAGCTCAATATCGACTCCACCGATGGCATCGATGATTGATTCAAACGACTCAAAATTTACTCTGGCATAATTGTCGATTTCAATACCGAGATTATTTGCAAGTGTTTGATAGACAAGAGAGACGCCTCCCATCGCATATGCGGCATTAAGCCTGTTGTCGCTGTATCCGGGTATCGCAACGAGTATGTCACGCATAATGGATGTCAGTTTTATGCTCTTTTCTTCTTCGTTTATGGTGGCGATCATTATGAGGTCCGATCTTCCGCGCCCGCTTCCGCCGTCAAGGTTTTCTTCACCGAGAAGCAGGATATTGTGAACCTTTTTTTCTTCCTCCGGTGTCTGCTCGGGCGTGTCGGACTTCTTTTTTACCTCAGGCATCTCCAGCCTTTGTGTCTCATCGACCACCTCAATACCGGGCTTCATGTCATAGTCAAGATCGTCCGGAATTTCCACAACAGGTTCGTACGTTACCGGGATATATTGCATTTTTCCTGCAACATATCCGCTTCCCTCGTTGATAAGAAAGTTTCTTCCTATGTCTGTCGCAAAAAAGATTATCGCCGAAACCGCCACAAGGAGTACCGCTCCTCCCGTAATATACGCCCAGACCGGTATTTTTCTGAGGAAGCCCTTGAATTTTGCCATCCCCGATTCCTCGGTCTCTATCACGATCCCCGTGAGCGGGACCTCTCCGACCAAAGAGTTCATGTTCTGTTCCTGAAGAGACACGCCGATTTCCTCTATAAGATCACGGTCATCGTCCTCATGTTCCATCTCGTACATTTCACGGCTATAGTCATCACCGTTTATAATGTATTCCTCATAAGATTTTCCTTCCGGAACGATCTTCATGTCGGCGTCTTCATCAAATTCGTCCGGAACGACCTTCATGTCGGCATCTTCATCGTCTTCGTCCGGAACGACCTTCATGTCGACATCTTCATCGTCTTCGTCCGGAACGACGTTCATGTCACCTTTGTTCTCCGAATCTGCCGTGATACCACCGTCTTCACCGTTCAGTTCCGAAGGTAAAGAAGAAACATCCGCTCCGTCCTCTTCTCCCGCTTTAATATTTCTTTTTTCGGATTCCGTTCCCGAAAAGCTTCCCATCGGCACTCGTTCCGGGACTATCGTCATGTCCGAATCCTCTTGATCCCACGCCGAAAAAGCCTCCTTCTCAGGAACAATGGTCATGTCATTGTCTTCGACCTGATCATCTTCGATCATCCCATCGTGTCTTAAGGAAGCTTCATCCGGTAATATTTCGATCATCTCATCCATTACGGGATCATCAGCCATTTAAAACCTCTTTAATGTATATTATCCAACCGGTATGATTTCCGTATCGCTGTCAGGTTTCTCTGTCGTCTTGTCGGGATTCTGCTGAGCGGTCTTATCGTCAGACGAATCCGGGGACTGTTCAGTTGCCCGGGCCGCATCCCCCTGTTCCGCGATTGTTGTATCTTTCCGTTCATTCAGCTCTTTATCGCCGGCTTGTACACCTTCATCAGAGAGCTGTTCATCCTGTCCCGCGTGAGCGTCGACTCCGTTTTCTCCGTCAAGACCGGTTCCGGTATTCTGTCCTGTCGTAACGTCAGTACCCGATAAATTTTCTGCGTTATCCGTTCCGTCGGGACCCATGCCCGATTCCGCTTCAGATATTCCGCTATGGTTCGGGTCGGTTCCCAAACCGGTTGTTACGTCCGGATTCGACCCGTTTTCCGGCGCTGTCGTTCCACCGGGATTCGTCACGTTTCCCGAGTTCGACATCCCGTCGTAACCCGGGATCATAACATCCGGCGTCGTCTCCGCGGAGGATCCCGCCCCTGACTGTACGGTTGCGGGAATTGATTCATCCACAAGCGCCGGCGTCGGAACCGGTGTCGGAGTAGGTTTTGCCGAAGAAGACGAACCTGAGGACGAACCTCCCGTTCCGAACTGTACTCCCGCTCCCGCACCAACCATGCCGGTAGTATCTGTCTGACCTTCCGAGTCGAGGAACAGGAACTGATGGAACTTCTCGATGTTTTTACCGAGCTGGTCTCCGAGAACGAGCGCATATGTTATATTTGATTTTCCGTTATAAATACCCTTCCTGCCGCTGTCCGTGAAGAATTCGTCAGCGGGGAGCCTCATCGACGCTGTATTAAAGATACTGTTTTCGACAATATCGACAAGCGCATCCTCGATCTGCTGGTCCGTAAGGTTTGTAAAAATATATCCTAGGCAGTCACTCATGATCGGGAGCATATCAAAGATGCTCTGCGACTTGAATTTTGAAATGATCGCATTAATCACGCGCCTGTGTCTGACTGTTCTTCCGTAATCGTTGTTGGCTCCGCCGAGCGTCGCTACTTTTCTTACTCGGCAATATCCGAGCACCTGATTGCCGTTCATGTGATTCCAGCCGGTTTGGACGGTACGGTTCGCGGGATTACTGATATAATTGGTTTTTCTCAGATAAGCGGCTTCCTTTTCACCCAGTTCGAGGTCGATTCCTCCGAGTCTGTCGACAATCTTCTCAAATGAGGAGAAATTAACACATGCATATCCCGAAATATCCACATCATATGTATTCTCGATAACGTTCATAAGTAACGCTGCGCCGGCCGCCTTCTTGAGTGAAGGATTGTCTATCATCTTCATTCCGCGCGAGTACACAGAGTTGATCTTGTTGGGATAATCTCCGGGAATATCAACATACGTATCTCTCATAAGCGAAGTAAGCTTTATCGTATTGTCCTTTTTATTGACAGACACGAGGAGAATTGCGTCCGTATTTGCCGCGCCACCGATCTCCTCAATACCAAAGGCAAGGAATGTCGTTACATAATCCTCGCTTCGGGGTCCGTTTTCCTTGACGGGAAGATTACTGATCAATTCCGATCCGGCAAACGATTTATCGAATTCACCGTTGTTGATCTCAACAGAATCACCGAACACGATACCATCGGTAGCAGAGCCTCCCATGTGTTCTCTCAGATAAGTTGCAACGCATCCGAGTCCGAGTCTTCTGCCTGCAGGCGTGAACACGATAAAAAGAACAAAGAGCACGAGCAATCCGACAAAGATACCCACACCGATAAGGATCTTTTTCAGCAATGACATCGTTTTCTTTCCTTCGGTCACTTCTCCTTCATCCTCCGGCTCTTCGTAGAGCATCTCTTCTTCGTAATTTTCGTTGTCCTTGTAGTAATATATCGTTGATGTAGGCTCGCTGTGACCTTCCTCGTCATATATATAGTCATCATCGTCCGGAAAAGGCTCGCCGGGATCCGTCTCATCAAAGCAACGGAAATCTTCGTCTTCGAGTTCCTCTGCCTCGGCATCTTCGATGACTTCTTCAGCAAAATCCGTATCATCATAATACGAATCGTCAAGATCCGCATCTTCAAAATCCGATTCAAATTCACCGTCATCCGGCGATTCGTCAAATTCCGGCTCGTCAACACCCGGATCGGAACTATTAATAATATCGTCGAATTCGTCCGAATCGCCGTTGTAATCTTTACCTGCCATTCCCGTCAGATCCTCCTGTTTGGATGCAGTTTTCATGTTGCATCCCGTTCTTTGCCTGACACATGTTCATGTCCCGGGCTCCTTTAATTCTTAAAGCTGTGAATGGGTGCCGGGATCCTGCCTTCCCTGCCAATAAAATCGCTGCAGGAAAAAGTATTGACAGGCATTACGGGTGAATACCCAAAAAGTCCGCCAAAATCAAGGCTTTCTCCGACTTTCTTGCCGATTGCGGGAATAAGTCTGACTGCAGTTGTCTTCTGATTAACCATGCCGATGGCCATCTCGTCGGCAATAATGCCTGAAATGGTTGTGGCGGGTGTGTCGCCCGGTATAGCGATCATGTCAAGTCCTACCGAGCAAACGCATGTCATCGCCTCAAGTTTTTCAAGCGTAAGAGCGCCGGCCTCAACAGCCTCGATCATTCCCTGATCCTCACTCACCGGGATGAACGCGCCGGAAAGTCCTCCCACGTAGGAGCTTGCCATAACGCCGCCCTTCTTCACCTGATCGTTAAGGAGTGCAAGGGCTGCGGTCGTTCCGGGCGCGCCGGGATGCTCGAGTCCGATCTCCTTAAGTATATCTGCAACACTGTCGCCCACAGCAGGTGTGGGAGCCAGCGAAAGGTCCACGATTCCAAACGGAACATCCAGTCTCTTGGCTGCTTCGGTAGCAACAAGCTGACCTACTCTTGTGATCTTGAATGCCGTCTTCTTGATCGCTTCGCAAAGTACCTCGAAGCTTGCTCCGTGCAGACCCTCCAAAGCCTTTTTCACAACACCGGGTCCGCTGATACCGACGTTAATGACAGCTTCCCCCTCGCTCGCGCCGTGGAAAGCGCCTGCCATGAAAGGATTGTCATCGGGCGCGTTGCAGAAAACGACAAGCTTAGCGCATCCGAGCGAATCGGTACCGTACGAAGCCTTTGCGGTTTCAACGATGATCTCGCCCATCATCCTCACGGCATCCATGTTTATGCCGGTCCTCGTCGAGCCCACATTTACAGAGCTGCACACACTCCTCGTAACCTTGAGCGCCTCGGGAATGGAGCGAAGGAAGATCCGCTCATGATCCGTCATCCCTTTTGAAATAACCGCGCCATATCCTCCTATGAGGTTGACGCCTGTCGCTTTAGCAGCCTCCTCAAGCGTGAGAGCAAGCTGAACGTAGTCTTCCTCACTCCTGCAGCAAGATGATCCTATGCTCGAAATGGGCGTTACCGCGATCCTTTTGTTTACTACGGGAATTCCGTAGCTCTTCGAAATGTGCTCACCGACTTCGACAAGACGTCCGGCTTTTCTGACGATCTTCTCCAAAATTTTATCCCTGACACGTGCAAGATCCTCCCCTGCACAGTCATACAAGCTGATACCCATGGTGATCGTTCTTACATCAAGGTTTTCCTTGTTGATCATCTCATTGGTTTCAGATACTTCCGATAAATTTATCATGATTCTTCCTTTCAGATCCTGTGCATCATGTTGAATATTTCTTCACGCTGCATGCGAATAACAACTCCGATGGAGCTACCGAGTTCCTCAAGTTCCTTCGCAGTCTCTTCAAAATGGTTTTTGTCAAGCTGTCTGTCGGCAACCATCATCATGTTGAAATATCCCGAAACGATTGTCTGGGAAATATCAAGTATGTTGATCTGCTTCTCCGCAAGATAAGTACATACCTTTGCCATGATTCCAACGCAATCCTTACCTACTACTGTGATTATCACTTTCTGCATAACGTATCTCCTCATTGGAAGCGCATAAGGCGCTTCCGTTTCCTTGTCCAACACAAAACTATGTATCAGGCTTATCTTTGGCGGCAAGTTTTTGCCGCCGTTTCATTGCCACCGCAATTCCCGAAGGGAATGCAACAGGCCTTCAGACCCAAACATATATATAGACTTCTCATTTATAATATCGGTTCCTTTTTTTTTCGGAGCTGTATTTTCATAATCTGCGCATATGTGTCAGTTTGTCATTCTTATCTCAGACTTCATATACATCCGTCCTGCTGTAGCGTCTCGCAACAATGATCTCCGGAACATCACACCCGTTCCGTTCCGCGTGCTCACAGACTATCTGCTTTACTGTCTGATATGCAAGCTCCTCAAAATTGTTGTCGGCGCTGATGTGAGCAAGCACAACGGTGTGCAGCCCCGGAAACATGAGCCTTGTGACCAATTCTCCGCATGCTTCGTTTGAAAGATGTCCGAGCTCCGAATCAATCCTCAGTTTAAGCTTGTACGGGTAAGGTCCCATCATAAGCATGTTTCTGTCGTGATTTGCCTCAACATATAAAGCGTTGGAGTCCGCAAGATGTTTCAGCGTGTATTCCGTGAATACTCCCAGATCCGTCGCCATTCCGAGCTTTCTTTCTCCGTGTCTTATCGTGTAACAAACGGAGTTCGCCGCATCATGCGATGTGCTGTAAGGCATAATCCTGATGTCCCCAATCTCGACCTCCTTGTCCGGCACAAGCTCGTACATGAGTTCTCTCGGCACGCCACCCCTTTCGCGTATGCCGATTGCTGTCAGTGTCTCGACCGTCGAATAAACCGGAATACGGTATTTTCTCGCAAGAACCGGAATCCCTTTTTCGTGATCGCTGTGATCGTGTGTGACAAAACATGCCTTTATATTTTTGATGTCTTCACCGATTTCGGCAAGTCCTTCGCAAATCCTTTTGCATGTAATACCCGCGTCAATGAGAACCGCCGTGTCGTCTGCTTTGAGGTAAAGACAATTCCCGCTGCTTCCGCTGGCAAGTGAACAAAACTTCAACTTTTTTTCCTCTTCCTCTTTTATTCCCAAAGAAGTTCAATCCTGTCGCCCTGGGTGATTTCATTGATAAAACCGCTGTTCTCACCATTGATCCTGATAATCGCGGAATTACCTTTCGGGTTCTTCGGGTCGAATCCCGGATAAACATCAAGGACATCGACGAGCCTGTAGATATCCTTGCCGCGCAAAGCCACAGGCGTATTGTTGACTACTACGGTGATATCATGAATCGCCTGCGTCGGTGTCGGTTTTGCGGTTTCATCTTCAACGACCTGCTCACCGACCGGTGCACCCGCTTCCGCCGCCGGGATGTCTTTTAATCTTCCGATCCCGCTGTTTTCAACGGTTTTAACATTATCGGGGGTGGTGTCCTCCGCCACGACACCTGATACATCTTGCAACATTTCCGCCTGATTGTCAAGCGGACTGTCTTCACCGGCGAGCTCAAAATCTATCGTGAAATTCTCATAAACCCTGTCCTCTTTGAGAGCAGGAACGTTGTTGATGCTTATGGTCCCAACAGCCTCAACATCCATGTACTCAAGGAGCCTTCCGGCAGTATAGTAGTCGGCTTCTTCGATAACATCGCCGTTGTTTACCGACATATCCGGGCCGGCTTCTTTTCCGTTTACAAGTAAAAGACGAGGGGCGGCAACCTTATGCCCGTTAACATTGAAGCAGATGCTTCTCGCGCCTTCGGCAAGACTTTCAACACTAACCTCGGCGGGAGTTCCTTTCGTCGAGGGCGTGATTATGATCTCATCGCCTCTGACGATCGGCGTAGCAATGGAACCGGGTTGTCCGTTAACCTTGATAACGGCTCCTTCTCCCGCTTCGCCACGCACAAGACGGCTTTTGCCGTTGAATGTGAATGAAACACCGTCACCCCTTCTCGGAAACAAAGAACTCGTATCGATGCCGATACCCATAGCGGCATCCATGACCGTCAAGTGACCGTTGTCATAAAGCCTTAAGAGCTCGCCGTTCACGCGCGCAAAAATAAAATTATTGTTCTGTTCATAATAATTGAGACAGATACCGATGGGCGTGACAAGCATCGGATCCTTTTTAATGTTTTCCTCCACGAAACGCACTTCACTGAGCACCTCGGCACCACGAAGCGCAACACGCTCGGACGGGATCTTAAGAGCCGCTGCTATCATATCCGTGAAGCCCGGTGTCTTTCCGCCTCCTCCGACAAGGAATACCGCGCTCGGCGATTTTCCTCCGTTGAGTTCTTTGATCTTATCGGCAATTAGCTTTGCAAGCTCCTTGAGCGGGTCTGCGATTGAAGCCTTAAGGTCATCTGCGGCGACCCCGTTCTTTGCACCGATTATATCCTTATATGTGATTTTCTTTTTTTTGCCCGAAAGAGCAATCTTCATGTCTTCTGCAGTCGCGAATTCAACAAGATACTTCTGCATAACCGCTTCCGTGATGAAATCACCCGCTCTCGGGATCATACCGTACGCTGTAACGCTTCCGTCGCTTGTGATACAGATATCACTTGTCCCCGCTCCGACATCGACAAGTGCAAGATTGAGGAGCCTGAATTTCTGCGGGATCGCTATGTTTATGGCGGCAATGGGCTCGAGCGTGAGGTTGATCACCTCAAGTCCGGCCCTGTCTGTCGCAGCGTAAAGTCCGTCGGTTACGTCACGGGGAAGGAATGTTGCAAGGAGATCCGCGCCGATAGCCGTACCCTTATGCCCCTCAAGGTTCATGATAGCCACATCGCCGAGGTAATATTTCGTTACGGAATACCCGACGCAGAAATAGTTTCCTCCGCCCTTTTCCTCACGTCTGAGAACATCGCTTGCCTTCTCAACGCCCATGAGTTCCATCGTGTGGATCATGCCGTTATCAATGACAGCCTCGCCTTCAAGATCATAGTCGATCCTGACCTGTCTGGTCTTAAGGACACGACCTGCGGCAGCGATGCAAACGCCGGTAAGCCTTTTTTTGATCTTATTTTCAAGTTCGCGCTTGACCTCCCCGATCGTCGCAGCCACAGCTCCGATATCATGGATCTGTCCGTCAAGCATGGCACGAGTCTGATGAAACCTCACGGACTGAGCCACCGCAACGAATTCACGAGCGGACGTTCTGTAGCCGACGGTTCCGACAACGCTTCGTGTTCCGATATCCAAACCAAAGATCAGATTTTCTTTACCCGTATCCATGAACTCCTCCTCATATCTAAGCGATTTTCTCACCTATTCTTGTCACTTCACTTCTTCAATACCCATATCTTTCAATATTTTCCTGATTTGCTCCAAAATGCTCTCCTCATCTGTGTCTTCTCCGTTCTTTATTTCATATGAAGAAGTCTCTCTGTACCTCTCGTCTGTCGGTTGGGAGTCAAAGACACTCTTTATCCTTGCCTCGTCGTATCCACGCTCGTTGAGTCTCTTCTTCCTGTCCTCCTCGGGTGCCGTCACGTACCAAACAGCATCACAAAGCGGGCAATATCCCGCATCAGCAAGTATCGCGGTCTCAATGAGCACATGACTGAACAGTCCTTTTGAGCTTTCTATCAATGACTCGACTGTTGCCCTGACGTTGGGATGTGTGAGATTCTCAAGCTTTTTGAGCGCCTCGCTGTCGTTAAAGACTCTCGCCGCAAGCGCTGCGCGGTCTATCTCCGGAAGCTGCCCGGAATCCGTATCGGTCGCTTTACCGCCGGTGCCGGAGTTTTCACCGCAGTCTTTGCACAAGCACTCCGGGAAAGCCTGTGCGACTCCCTCGTAAGAAGCTCCGCCCGGCATCATCTGCGTCTTCGCGAGCCTGTCCGTATCAATATGGAGCATGTCAAAGTTATCTGCCGCGAGCTTCGCCACAAATGACTTACCCGAGCCCGCTCCGCCTGTTATTCCGATCACAGCCATATCTGCCAACCTGATTTCTGTATTATTCCGGTTCAATCCGCTGTTTTGAAATCTCTTCTGTCTCTGCTTAGTGCGCGTCTCCCCAGTTGGTCCCTGTCCCGATGCCGACCTCGAGTTCCACAGCGAGATTCGCCGAAGCCTTCATCTCTTCCTCAAGGATCTTAGCCGCTTTCTGCGCATCCTTCTCATCGACCTCGACAAGCAGTTCGTCATGTACCTGAAGGATGAGCTTTGCTTCGGGAAGCTCTTTCGCCAGTCGCCTGAACACCCTGATCATCGCGATCTTCATGATGTCTGCCGCGGTTCCCTGTATGGGAGCGTTCATCGCGATCCTCTCGCTGAAGCTGCGCTTTACGAAGTTCGGTGATGAGATATCGGCAATCGGTCTGCGCCTTCCGAACAGTGTCACCGAGTACCCCTTGTCTCTTGCCGATGCGATAAGCCCGTCAAGGTAGCTGCGAACAGTCGGGTATGTGAGGAAGTACGCATCTATGTAGCTCTGTGCCTCTGCCCTCGAGATATCGAGTCCCGTACCGAGCCCAAACGAGCTGATGCCGTACACGATACCGAAGTTGACAGCCTTCGCGCGGCTTCTTTCTTTATCCGTGACCTTGTCAAGCGGCACATGGAAAACTTCCGCCGCCGTCGCAGCGTGGATGTCCACATTGTTTCTGTATGAAGCGATAAGCTTTTTGTCGCCCGACATGGACGAAAGGATCCTCAGTTCGATCTGCGAGTAGTCTGCGTCCACGAGCACTTTGCCCTTGTCTGCAACAAATGCCCTCCTGATGAGCTTTCCCTTGTCCGAACGGATCGGGATGTTCTGAAGGTTCGGGTCACTACTGCTAAGCCTACCCGTGGCAGTAGCGGTCTGGTTGAAGCTTGTCCTGATCCTGCCGTCCGCGCCCATGTAGCCCGGAAGTGCGGTCGCGTAGGTCGAGTTCAGCTTAAAAAGTTGCCTGTATGTGAGGATCATCTCGATAATCGGATCCTCAAGCCTGATCTTTTCAAGCACCTGTGCCGATGTCGAGTAGCCTGTCTTAGTCTTTTTACCGCTCGGCAGCCTCATCTTCTCAAAGAGGATCGTGCCGAGTGCCTTCGGTGAATTGATATTGAACTCTTCACCCGCGCGTTCGTAGATCTTGCGCTGTACCTCCTCGATATCCTTCTCGAGGCTCGCGGCGAAATCGCTTAACGCCTGCGTGTCAAGGAGCACTCCTTCCTTCTCCATGCATGCGAGTACGTACGCAAGCGGCTTTTCGATCTCTTCGAGCACGTAGGTCATGCCCGTGTCTTCGATCGCCTTGCGCTGCGGAAGAGCGTTTTCCGCGTTCATCTTAGCCGAAGTGACATAATCCTTATCCGAAAGCCCCTTTGCCTTACTCTTTGAAGGCTTCTGAGCGGGTTCGTCATCCTCCTCACCGGAGTCGGCTCCCTCAGGATTTAAGAGGTAATCCGCGAGCTCCGTATCGTGAACATTGGTGAACTCCCCGACCCCCGTCATCTTGTAAAAGTTCTTGAGTCCTTTAACGCTTATGAGCACTTTCTCCGCCAGCCCGGCTATAATTCCGTCTGTTCCGGCCGCTTCAAGTGCTTCCCGTGTTACCACAAAGCCATTGTCGCTTGCCCAAAGTGCAAGGCCCTTAAACGAACCGTCCCCGGCGGGGATCACCTCGATCCCGACAACCGTCTGTGCTCTTGTCTGTCCTTCTTTCACAACCGTTTCACCGGCTTTATCGCTGCCTTCTGCAGTATTCTCTATAACTTCAAGCACTTCTTTGAGTGCTTTTTCTTCTTCAATGACTGTATATGTGATCTCTTCTTCGGCGACAGCCCGGTCATACTCGCCCTCGGAGCCCATAAGCGTCGGAACCTTAAGCGCCTTTATCTCAAGATCCTCAAACTCGCGAACAAGAGCCATCCTCGTGAATTTTAAAGCGATCTCGAGATCCTCGAGTCTGAGGTCTCCCAGATCGATATCCCTCTTAATAGTGGCGAGCTGCTTGCTCTTCATGGCATCGTCTTTTGCGGAGCTTCCGTCCTCTTCGACCTTGGTGAGCTGCTTGATGGGCGGTCTGTTAATGCCGAAGCTTTTGAAGAGTTCGGTTAGTTCCTTCTGGTGAGCCGCGCTCACAGGGATCGGTCCGATTTCTTCGTACATGGCCTCGATCGTCTTGTAATGCGCGATCAATTTCGCAGCCGTCTCGCTTCCGACACCCTTGACGCCCTTGATGTTATCGGAGGAATCGCCCATAAGTCCCTTAAGATCGGGAACCGATGCCGGTTCTATCATAAATTCCTTTTCAACAAGCTCGGGGTCATATTCAAAACAACGATCGGGAACGGTGCTCTTCTTCTCGATCCCGTACTTTTTGTAAAGCTCATCCGTCTTTTCCTGGGAAGAATGCATAAGGAAAAGATGCGTCTTTTCGCTCACGAGCTGAAGATAATCGTTGTCCTTCGTCATTATCCTGACATCGACATCATTTTCGAACAGTG
>JAEEIH010000149.1 GCA_016281275.1 Lachnospiraceae bacterium
AGAAGGGAGATATCCTCTATCTGTACACCGATGGCGTGACAGAGGCGATGGATGCGGCGGATAAACTGTATGGCGAAGAACGGCTGCTTAATCTGCTTTCATTCGGAGATAACTATCCCGCACCGGCAGGAGAGAACGGTGCAGCCGGCGCTGTATGCGATTTGGTCAAGGCGGATATCGACAGCTTTGTCAAAGGTGCCGAGCAGTCGGATGATATCACTATGCTTTGTATAAGATATTTAGGTGAATCATAATCGAAAAGATCCCCGACATATCCAAGTGGTATGCCGGGGATTTTCAATAATACTTTCAATACATGAATAAGAATTTCAACAGTCGGTTGACGTTTTGTGCAAAATCAGCTCTTCGCGAATGCGATCACTTTCTCCTTGGGAATCGCACCAAGTGACCGTCCTGCCTCAACGCCGTCCTTAAAAAGGATCAGACAGGGAATGGAGGCGATCCTGAACTTCATCGCGAGTTCTTCGTCATCATCAACATTCACTTTTCCGACTTTAAAACCGTCAGCTTCTTTTGCCACTTCATCAATGATGGGGCCGAGCATCTTGCAGGGGCCGCACCACGGAGCCCAGAAATCAACAAGTACAGGGACATCCGACTTCCCGACAAGCTCATCAAAATTCTCTGAATTGATATGTAATACTTCCATCTATAGTCACCTCTCTTCTTGAATTTTATACACTTCATCGTATCTTTTTTTGGAAACCGTGTCAATGGGTGACCCCTTGGGGTGAAAAGCGCAAGCGCTTCCTTGTTGTGGGTCATGGGGTGACCAAGGGCTCACCCAAAATTTCTTCATTTTAGTGTTGACATATTCGGTCTATAGTTGTAAACTAACATCAAGTCTAGAATTGTAGACCAATTGCGTCCGCATATTCAAAGACCCGTATCGCTTTACCGAAGAAAGCAACCTATGCGCAGGGTTGTCGACCAAGGCGATCCCCGGCCGGGAGCGGTACATGAGCAAGAAAACAAAGCCCCGATTTCGGGACATTTAACAAACACATTTATCACAGACGGACCACTACCCCCGTCCCCGGGGGACCATCAAAGTTATACCGAAAGGAAGAAATATGAAGGAACTGACACTCAGCGAGAGCGAATTTAAGATCATGGACATCATTTGGGATAACGCTCCCCTCGGTTCGGGCGAACTCGTGAAGCTTTGCGAGGCGAAGCTTGACTGGAAGAAGTCGACGACCTACACCATGCTTCACAAGGTCATTGACAAGGGGCTCGTCAAAAACGAGGACAGTGTTGTTTCATTCGTGATCGATCGCAGCCGCGTTCAGCGTTTCGAGAGCAACCAACTGGTTGAGCGAAGCTTCGGCGGCTCTCTTTCAGCGTTTGTCAGCGCTTTTCTCGGCAACGGGCGACTCACCCGCGAAGACGCCGACAAACTTATCACCCTTATAAACGAACACCTGGATGACAAATAAACACCGAATTACCGTCACCCCGGCGCGATAAAAACTGTTATGAAAGGATCTTTAAATGAAGGCTTTTATTGACATCGTTCTGAAGATGAGCGTTTACGGAAGCATAGCAATACTTCTGGTTCTCATTCTGCGCTCTTTATTCAGAAAGGTTCCGAAAAAGACCATTGTCCTTTTCTGGATCGTGGCAGCCGTGAGGCTTGTGTGCCCGCTCAATTTCGGAACATCCGTAAGTCTCTTTAATCTCGCGCCTCAAAGTGTTACGGAGAATTTGAGACCTTTATATTTTATCGATAATGAAAGCGATGCTTCTATAACACCCCTAAATGCATTTGTACCGGGAACTGCGGATGTTTCGGCCTCACTTGCTCCCGGAACCGATAATACGGTAAAAACGGACGCAAATGGAGTCACCCCTTCAAATGTGCCTCACCCGTCAGTCGGCAGTGCGGATCATACGGCAGAGACTTTTCCCGCAGCGGATGTGACGACAGGCAGTTTTATGCCGGCCGCAGCGGACGAAACATCATCTTCGACGATCGCGTTCTTCGTTTGGCTCACCGGAGCGGCCGTGATAATTCTCTTCGTGGTCATAAGCGTTATACGGGCTAACCGTGTTCTCACTCATCGTTTCAAACGTTCGGGAGGCTACATGGAGTCCGATGCGATCCGCACACCCTTCGTGATCGGTCTTATAAATCCGAAGATCTGCGTACCGTCTGAGATCGACATCAGCGAGAAGGACTACATGCTTCTCCATGAGCATATACATGTAAAGAATCACGATGCGTTTATTAAGGCTTTTGCGCTTTTCGTGCTCTGCCTTCACTGGTTCAATCCGCTTGTATGGCTTGCTTTCAGGCTCTGCATGAGTGACCTCGAAATGCGCTGCGATGAGGAAGTTATCGACTTCTTCGGCGACAGGATCAGAAAGGATTATTGTTTGTCGATCGTGAATCACGCCGCAGCCGATGACGAATTCCGTGTTTTTACCACTGCATTTGCCAAAAAATCGATTGGCAGAATGGAGATAAAAATGAGAATCAAAAACCTGATAAATTATAAAAAAGTATCAAGACTTACCACAGCAATTGTTCTTATCATTGCCCTTACTGCGTCCTTCGTTCTGACATCCTGTGCACAGGACATTGTCTCGGACAAGACACCCGACACGCAGGATACGACCTTGTCGTACACACACGGTCAGATCAATTACAGATTGTTTTCCGGAAATGAATCTTTCGGATATGGTCCCGACGGCGTGGTAACCGATTACCGGTTCTTCTACAACAATGAGGCCATTCCTTCCTTCGATATCCTCAAGCCCCACTCCGTCGCTTCTGTTGAAAACGATGATATAAACCTTATGATCAAAGCCGAATCGTTTGACTACGTCGGAGACATAAAGCTCAGCATCATTAATACAAAAACGGACGAGATGAAGACCGACATACTTCGCGGTCCCGTGTTAACGCCGAATTTATGGCCCGATTATCTCGATACCTGTAAGGTCGTTACTCCGCTCAATACTTCCCTGTATATTCAGGGGAACGAGAAGCTGTTAAGCGACATCGACATGGACGGATTCCCCTTCGGATCGTATGAAGGATCGCACATAATCCCCGATGGTGACCCTACAGCTCAGAATATCAGGATCGGAGAAAAGCCCCTTGCCGCAGCCGGTTATGGAAAGACTTTCCTTCCCGAGGACTTCACCAGACCTGCCGAAGAAGCGTTTGATCCGATTTATGTCAATGAAATGGTCTCTCCCGTCGAGATCAATATAAAGGATTATCCGAACTGTCTGCCCATGGCTGTTTCACAGGAAGATTATGTGACGTACATCATCTATAATTACAGCAATGATTCGGTTTATGACGGAGTCGTGCTTGTAAATACGACGAACTATGCAAATAAGTTGAACTACTCGCAAACTCCCGCCCCGGGAGATCCGGTTCTGACCATAAAGACCTCGTCCAACAATGAAGACTCCGTGGTTGTCGGCGTGCAGACCAATTTTGATCAGGACAAGTTTTACATACCGGTCTCGGCTACCTTTGATTCATTTGACGAATTCAGAGCCCTGTATTCTTCAAAGACTGCCAAAGCGGTTCTTTCGGGTGACTACGACGCAAATGATCCCCGGATAACGTCCATACTCTGGAACCGGCTCGAAGATAACGGCCCCGGCATTTTGACCGAATATACCGACAAAGCGGATTATTACATTTTCCATCGCTATTTTGAAGACAGCAAGACCCAGTTCTACATTTTATATTCAGTCAAGGACCGGACGCTCGGATGCTACGAATTCATTCCCACACAACTGGTAACACAGAGCAGGATCGGTACTTATTTCGATACGTTTGACGACTTTAAGTCCTTCTACAGTG
>JAEEIH010000150.1 GCA_016281275.1 Lachnospiraceae bacterium
AACGCCGAATGCACTTGCGGGGATAAGCGCGATCACAACATCACGCATGATCGACCTTGTGGTCTTCCCGCTCCGGTCATGAGGCGAAGCTGAAACGTTGACTAAATCCTTCATAGTTTACTGTAGATCTCCTTTGATCGTGGTTACTCCTTGTGTGTGGGACCATCAGGTCCACATCCCGTTTTCCGGAATGATATTAACGGGTTATTTCTTATCCGACGAAGCTGCTTTTGCTGCCGCAGCGGCTGCGGCGGCCTTTTTTCTTTCGTCGAGTATGCTTCTTCTTGTTTCCTTAATAGCCTGTGTGAGCGGTCTGCCCGAAGGACAGACATAAGCACAGCAACCGCATTCAACACATTCCATACCGTTCACGGCTTCAAACGCTTCATTGTCGAACCTCTCGGCCGCATCCATGAGCATCTGGGGAACAAGGTGCTGGGGACAAGCCGCAACACATCTTCCGCATCTGATGCAAGGACTTGTGGGAACTTTATCCATCATATCCTTCTTAAAAGCAAGAAGAGCCGATGACGTCTTGGTAACGGGGATGTTGGTGTCGAAAAGAGCCATGCCCATCATGGTTCCGCCCGAGATCATCTTTGCGGGATGTGCGGTAAATCCGCCTGCCGCTTCAATGAGCTCGTTATAATTTGTTCCTGTCTTAACAATGAAATTTCTCGGATCGGCGATCGCGTCTCCGGAAACCGTGACAACCCTGCGCATAAGGGGTGTCTTCTTGGCAACAGCCATATAAACGGCAACGACCGTATCTACGTTATCAACGATACATCCGGCGTCCGCGGGAAGCATCGAAGAATTTATCTTTCTTCCGGTAACAACGCTGATGAGCTGTCTTTCAGCGCCTTCCGGATATTTTGTCCTGACCTTTTTGACAGTGATCTTTTCTTCGCCTTCGACAAGCTTTTTCATGTGCTCGATGGCCTTTGGCTTGTTGTCCTCGATGGCGATCACGCCGCGCGCATTGTCAAAGAGTGAAAGGATGATCTTAAGACCTCCGACAAGTCTCTCTCCCTCCTGGAGCATAACACGGTAATCCGACGTGAGATAAGGCTCGCACTCGGAGCCGTTAACGATTATGGTGTCAATGGCAGCATCGTTCTTTGGCGAAAGCTTGATGAATGTGGGGAATCCCGCGCCGCCCATTCCGACGATACCGGCATCCCTGATGATGTCCCTGATCTCCTGACGTGAAAGTGTCGAAGGATCCCTGTCTTCTCCGAGTCCTTCCACTGCTTCGTAGAGTCCGTCGTTTTCGATAACGATCGCGGGCACCATAGCTCCCGAAACGGTAAGAACAGGTTTGATCTCCTTAACATAACCCGATACGGAGCAAGCGATCGGTGAAGAAACAAATCCGCCGGCTTCCGCTATCGTCTGCCCCATAAGCACACGGTCGCCGGGCGCTACTATAGGCTTTGCGGGCGCGCCGATATGCTGTGACATAGGGAAAACCAGATCCCCCTTCGGAATAAAAGGGACCGCTTCCTTATCCTCTGTCAACTTCTTACCTTCATACGGGTGTATTCCTCCACGGAATGTATCTTTACCCATATCTGTATACCTCATTCTTCCTTATTTCTTTTTTACTTTCTTACTGAAAAGCCTCTGCCCGATGAGATCCTCCACGGGAGTGCCGTCTCTTGTCAGCAGAGTGGTCGAAGTAACAAACCTTATGCCTTTGGCGCAGAGCTGGTCAAGCGCTTTTTTAATTCCTTCCACCGTCGTTTTATATATTTCGTGTACAAGTATGATATTCCCGTCAGACGCTCCGTTAATGATCTCTCTTGCAACACGATCTGCGTCTTTATACTTCCAGTCGAGTGTATCTATATTCCAGAGGACAGTGGGCATTCCTGCCGCTATACGCTGTTCCTCGGTCGAATCGCCGTACGGAGGACGCCATACAGTGGGCGGTACTCCGGCAACCTCTTCTATAACCTTCGCGCCTTCTTCGATTTCCCGAAGGGCTCTGTCTTTCTTTATGGCGGTGAGCTGCTTATGATTCATCGTATGGCTTCCGATCTCATGTCCTTCGTCAACCATCCTTTGAGCACTCTTGGGATAGTTCCCGATGTCGGCCCCTATCATAAAAAAAGTCACCTTGACGTTTCGGGAGTCAAAATAATCCATAAGCTCCATGGCATGACTTCCCGGTCCGTCATCAAGGGTAAGCGCCACCATATGGATGTCTGATTTTGAAACAACCTTAACTTCGATCTCGTCCCTCGTTCCCTTTCTGTCGGAAACCGTGACAACACATTCTCCTATGCCAAGTCCCAAAAGCGCTCCGTCCTTGGTCGGCGTGGACACCGATCTGTCAGATGAAATAAGCCTGAGCTTAAGGAAATCAGCATCAGAAACAATCGAATCCATCGGAAAGGTCTCGCCCTCATAAATGGTGACCTTATTGTTTTTCACAGTATAAGCCCGCGCTTCTTCATTTCGAAAAATGCCCGGGCATATAAGCAGTGCTGCTGTAAAGAGCAGCATATAACAAAGCCTTGATTTCATTTCATAATCCAACTTGTGTTTCTCCGACAACAGCACAAATATAATCACGTACATCCTCTTTGTCAATATTCAGGGGAAGACAAAGTTCTCCATAAAGACTGTTCTCTGCCATCGTGAAATATCTTTCGTCCACGGAAGGAAGCTTCTTTCCTTGGGCGTTACGCTCTTGTCTGCGGTGATAAATCTCTTTTATAAGGCTGACGATCTCGCGACAGTCACAGCTCTGCAGAACATGTTTATATGTCTCTTCGCGCTTCTTTTCATCACGGATCTCAAGACGTCCGATATCGGTAATATCATTAATGAGTTTCTGCGCTTCTTCTGTAGTGATCACCTTGCGCATGACAACACGTTTTCCCTCGACAGGAGCGAATATCCTGTTATTACCGGACTTGCCGTGAGGTGCAAGCGTATAATATAGCTTATCCTTCGACACACCTTCCATGTCGAGAGCTCCCACATCTTCCACGCGGCAAACACCGTCTGTTCCAAACACTACATAATCTCCGATATCAAACATAATATTCCTCCTTTCGCGAAGATTATAATTCCTTTTGACCGCGACGCACTGCTCAAAGCGTCGACCGTCACCGCCTGCGGACATCGTTTGCCGCTTTTAACGGCAAATTCATTCCGTAATCTTTATATGAACTTCCTTGAGCTGCTTCTCGGTAACCTCTCCGGGAGCACCGCACATCATATCCTGTCCGTTCGCTGCCATGGGGAACGGAATGATCTCTCTAATTGTGGGCGCATCGCAAAGAAGCATGACCATACGGTCAACACCGGGTGCGATACCCGCATGAGGCGGAGCACCATAGCAGAATGCGTTGTACATTGCGGGGAACTTCGAACGAACATCATTCTCACCGAGTCCGACGATCTCGAAAGCCTTGATCATGATCTCGGGATCATGATTACGAACGGCTCCCGACGAAAGCTCAACACCATTAACGACAAGGTCGTACTGGTACGCGTTGATCGAGAGGGGATCCTCCTCGCAGAGAGCCTTAAGGCCACCCTGAGGCATCGAGAAAGGATTGTGGCAGAACTCAAGTTCGCCGGATTCCTCACCGATCTCGTACATCGGGAAATCAACGATCCAGCAGAATTCGTAGCATTCCTTGTCAAAGAGCTCGGGAACCTCTACGCCGAACAGCTTACGGATAACGCCGGCAACCTTGCATGCGTCGGCTTTCTTCTGCTCAGCAGCAACGGCAACGAAATCACCGTTCTTAAGGCCGAGTGCCTTGATCACTTCGTCCTTCCTATCCTGAAGGAACTTGGCGATACCGCCGACGATCTCACCCTGCTCATCAAGTCTGAACCAATAAGCCTTCTTGGCTGTAACTACTTCAACTTGTGCACAGATCGCATCGATCTGCTTACGCGTTCCCTTGTACCCGGGAACAACAACCGCCTCGATGTTTGCACCCTCAAAAGGACCGAATCCGCAACCGCCGAGGATTTCAGTGGAATCCTTAAGCTTAAGCTTGATACGAAGGTCGGGCTTGTCAGTTCCGTACTGCTCGAGCGCATCTTTGTACGAAATGCGCGCAAAAGGCGCCTTTGAAGCGCGCTTATATGTTCCGAACTCCTCAAATACGGGAGGAAGGACATCCTCGATAACAGCAAAAACATCTTCCTGGCTGGCAAACGCCATCTCCAGATCGAGCTGGTAGAACTCTCCCGGCGAGCGATCCGCACGCGCGTCCTCATCCCTGAAGCAAGGAGCGATCTGGAAGTAACGGTCAAACCCCGAGGTCATCAGGAGCTGCTTGAACTGCTGAGGTGCCTGAGGAAGCGCGTAAAACTTTCCGGGATATTTACGCGAAGGAACAATATAGTCTCTCGCACCCTCCGGAGATGAAGCCGTGAGGATGGGAGTTGTGATCTCAAGGAATCCGTGATTCGTCATGCTCTCGCGAAGTCTCGAAACAACCTTCGAACGAAGGATGATCTTTTCTTTGACTTCGGGATTACGAAGATCAAGATATCTGTACTTAAGTCTGGCGGTCTCATCCGCCTCTTTTGAACGGTTGATCTCGAAAGGAAGCTCACTGTAGATACACTTTCCGAGTACATCCACTTTTTCGGGAACAACTTCGATCTCTCCTGTATGGATCTGGGTGTTCTTGCTTGAACGCTCTCTGACAACACCCGTAACCTGAATCGTTGTTTCTGTGTTGAGCTCATTCACTTCGTTCATGAGCTCTTCCGTTTCGATAACTATCTGGGTCGTGCCGTAGAAGTCTCTCAGGATAAGGAATCCGAGATTCTTGCTGACCCTTCTCATGTTTTCATACCAGCCTGCGAGAACAACTTTCTTTCCGACATCCGAGATGCGGAGTTCATCGCATGTATGTGTCCTTGACTGCGTCATGGCTTTAGTCCTTTCAACCGACAAAAATGGCTTCTACCGTGGAGTCCGGTACTTCGCAGAAGTTTTGAGCGAGGAATCCGAAGCAGTTTAAAAACCGCTTTATAAGAGGTTTTCACACAAATTACCCCACAATAAGAGCATACGAAGATATAGTAGCACGATTTTCGCAAAAGGTCAAGAATCGTGAAGTACCCCGAGCCTCAGTCTGGGTGAAACAAGTGTAAAAGCCCCCCGGTCGGGAAATGACCGAGGGGGCTTTTGTACCGGTGTATATGTTTAAATGATCTGACATCAAAGTCTTCCGAAAGCGTTACTTCTCTGTGGTTTCGGCTGCGGCTGTTTCGTCCTGTTTTGCCTTCTTTTCAGGTGCGGGGGCGTTTACGGTCAGCCCGTCAATGCCGGTGATATTGACGTTCTTGTTGACCTTTGCATCGTAGGTATTGGCCTTAAGGATCTCACGCATGTCGACGCCTGTCGCTTCTGACATGGTATCAAACACTTGATGAAGCACGGTGGGTGTAATACCCGAAATCTGAGCTGCACCGCCCTCGCCGTTTGATCCGCCGCCGTAGATGTTAATCTTGTCGATCTGGCTGATGGGAGCTGCGATCTCTCTTGCCACCTCGGGGATGATACGGACCATCATCTCAGCGATAGCTGCATTGTTGTACTTGGCGTAAGCTTCTGCTTTCTTGTCCATGGCAGCTGCTTCCGCCTCACCCTTTGCCTTAATGGCTGCGGCTTCTGCCTCGCCCTTTACGCGGATCGCTTCAGCCTCTGCGAGACCTTTCGCCTTGATGGCTTCTGCTTCCTGCTGCTGACGATAAAGGATCGCTTCTGCTTCTTTCTGCTGCTGGATGAGCTTTGCTTCCGCTTCCTTCTGCTGTTTGTACTTCTCAGCATCGGCTGTACGCTCGATGGATGCGGCAAGTTCCTGCTGCTTAACGAGCACTTCGCGCTGCTTGAGTTCTGCCTCGCGCTCTGCCTTCGCGATCTGGGCGTTCACGGTCTCGGACTCGATGGTCTTGTTCTGGATCTGACGCTGGATCTCGAATGCCGCTTCTGCTTCGGCACGCTTGGTGTCCTCAATTACCTTAAGGTCTGCCTGCTTGATCGCAAGCTCGTTGTTCTTCTCTGCGATCTGCTTGTTGGCCTCAACCTGAGCATCGTTTGCTTCTCTCTGCGCCTGTGCGGTAGCGATAGCTACATCTCTGTCGGCATTGGCCTTGGCGATGGAAGCATCTTTCTGGATCTGTGACATGTTGTCCTGACCGAGTTGAGGGATGAGCTCCTGCTCATCGGTGATGGTCTGAATGTTACATGAGATGATCTGGATACCGAGGTTATCCATATCGAGCTGAGCCTTGCTCTGAACCTCGTCTCCAAACTTCTTACGATCGTTGCAAAGCTCGCGGAGCTTGATGGTTCCTACGATCTCACGCATGTTACCCTGAAGCGAATCAGTGATCGTGTGGATGATCATCTGCTCGTTCATGTTAAGGAAGTTCTTCATCGCGATCTGGATACCTTCGGGATCGTTCTTGATACGGATCTTTGCAACCGCATCGATGCTGACGCCGATAAAGTCCTCTGTCGGGATAAATCCGTTTGTCTTGATATCAACCGAGATCTGACGAAGGAGAAGATTATCCTTTCTCTCAAGGAACGGTATCCTGATGCCCGCGCGTCCGATAAGGATCTTGGGCTTTCTTCTGAATCCCGAAATGATAAATGCCACATCCGGGGGAGCCTTTACGTACCCCATTACAACAACGATGAAAATGAGCACGCCGAGTGCTATCCCTACGATCGTTAAGATTTCCATATACCTTCCTCCTCATTATTTGTGTAAGCGTTACGATCGATCTTTCGGATCATAAACGCACCTATATACCAAACGCCTATAAACAGACCGTATAAGCGTTTTATTACTATCACTATATTCCATATTTATGATATTATAAATCCCCGTTTTTTCGTATTAGAGGTCCTTATTTCGGTAAAGCCTGCAGGAGATCATAAACGTTACGGCCAAAACAGCGAGTCCGAGCACGAGTGCGACGGGTCTCATGTTCGTTATGAATTCAGCAAAACCTTTATGATCAATACCGTTCAGAAGGTTTAATACAGCGACCGATCCGAAGGTTCCGATCATCATCATGACCTGCGGGAAAAACTTGACCGCTTCATATCCGAACCTGTAATAGATCAGGAAGTAGATTCCCATCATGACACCAAAGACAAGCACCGAATATGCTATGTCCCCAAACGAAAGAGCGGTCAAAGCCGGGCTTATGAGCATCGATACCGCGTATCCCACAACGGTCAGGAGATAAAAACCGACCGCCATGATGTACTTCGCGATCACCTGGTGGATCCTGCACGACGGTGTGAGTAACGCATATGTCATCTGTTTGCTCTTATACTCAACCATGTCCGTCTTCCCGAAGAAGAAAAAGACGATGTAGACAAAGCTCATTATGAGCGTCATGCCTCCGATCGGGAGCGGTACCGATTTGTCGCTGAGCAGGTATCCGATCAGTAACGGGATGCCCACAGAAAGCCCGAGGTTGATAAAAAAGTACATTCCCGAAAGAATTATCAGTTCTTTGATGGTGTTAAGTACGTACTTCATCTCCGGGACCCTCCTTTCCTGAGCATGTCGATACAAGCGACGATGCTGTCGTCAAGCGAGGTTTCTTCGATCCCGTACTTTTCTTTAAGCAAAGTCGGAAGCTTGTTCTTCTCTTCCTCAAAAACGATCCTTCCGTCATGGATAAAAACTATCCTGTCCGCAGTCTTCTCAAGATCTGACAGAATGTGAGTCGAGAACAGGACTGCGTTCTCGCCGTTCTCCACATAATCCTTCAAGACGCTTAAAATACGGCTTCTGATGTAAGGGTCAAGTCCGCTCGTGGGCTCGTCCATGATAAGAAGCCTTGCGTTATGCGACAATGCAAGAGCAAGCGAGAACTGCATACTCATGCCTTTTGACAGTTCGCCCGTCTTTTTCTTTTCATCGAGGCCGAACAGATCCATGTACTTCCTGTACGCTTCCTCATCCCAGTTGTCATACATCCCGCTGACGAACTTCTTTACGCTCTGAAGTGACTGTTTCTCATAGAAAAAGCAGCTGTCCGGCACGAATCCGATCAGACTCTTAGTCTTCGGTGATAGTCCCTTGTCTCCGAATAGGATCACCTCACCGGCGTCTTTTTTTAGAAGACCTTCAATTATCTTAACAGTTGTGCTCTTGCCCGCTCCGTTTATACCGACAAACCCGCACACGGAACCGGACGGTACAGTAAATGAAACGTCATCCAGACTGAACGTCTTAAATGATTTGCAGACTCCCCTGAGTTCCAGAATATTTCCCATACTCACGCTCCCTTTACCTGTGCATCGCGGTCGATAATATACACATGTTTATTGTAGCAAATGTATATTCGCAAGTCAAAGATATTATGTTTCCCGCTGCATTCAAAATCCGTAAATGAATTGCTACACAAGGGTCAACGAATCACGAAAAAAGATACGCATACTTCCGCCGACGCTCGGAAAGCAGATCCCGAACACGCGAAATGATATCCGGGGAATAAATGCCTGCTCCCGACAGTAATCTGTCTACTTCTTTATTCCCCCACGAAAACGTGATATTCCGACCATATAGGGTTTCGGCAATATCAACCTGCTCATCGAAGGAAGTACAGATAGTCTTAGCTCTCACCTCGTCTAAATTTGCGAAGATATCAAAACCAAGAGGGTAGTCAAGTGCTGTGTCCGAAAGGAGAGCTGCCCCGTGATCATAGAATGGACAAAGACGATATTTGTCATAACCGTTCCAGAGGATCGAGATGTTGTGGGTGTGACGATCCTCGTTCAGAAAAACCGCATCGATCGTAAGCATCTTGCTCATATACTTCCCGAAGTCCTTTAGTCCGGTCGCGCGTTCAACCTGATTCACGAGATAACGCAGCCGCTCGGTATGATCCTCAATGGCATAGATTCCTGAATTAAGACTCGTCCCGAAGTTATTTTTGAAAAGGCGTTCCAAGGTAATAACCTGCCATCCACCGGAATAATCCCGGCTTTTACACCCGTTAAAGACCTGCGATTTGTATTTTATGGTTTCAAGCGAATACTCGACGAATTCTCCGGCTGTCAGGGACGACGACGTAAGAAGGCCGGAAACAATATACTCCGAAAGGCCCTCATAGCCGGTATAATCAGCCTTATACCATGCTCCGCCGTTTTCCCACTTGAGCTGATTGCCTTTAGAAGACCTGCGTCCGTCATCCTTTAGATCTTTCTCAAACAATTCAACCATACGCTAATTCCTTTCTATTCGGATATAAAACTTGTCATCCGCCATCCGGCCCTCTGTCTTTTCAATGATGAGGAAGGGATCATAAAACGGAATATCGAGTCTTGCAAGTTCCAGCTTGATCTTATCCCTCGTACGCGGAAAGCAACGAGACTCAAGAAACTCCTGATACTCGTCATAGGAAGGCTCCGTATTGGCTCCAAACGCACGAAGCATCAGGTTGTCCGTGTAGTTCCTTATCTCCACTCTCCTTGTTGTATCATCAACATCTATTACCGTGCAGACGAAGCTTTCATACATGTAATACAAACGGATCCTTAACGAATTTTCCGGAAGCACCATCCTAAGGGCGATACCGGGATTACTCATAATCATCGTAACAAGAGGAACAATCGGTCCGGTGATCGGCGATTCTGTGGCTTCCCACCTTTCCACCGTAGGTTTCGAAACGCCGGCAAACACGGCAAACTTTCTCTGAGACATACCTAAGCGGGCACGAACCTCTTTGATGTCCGCGCCGGATATGGCGGAAGGGAAAATGTATCGGGGTGAAGGTTTTTTCATGAGCAACTCCTTATTACGGTCAGTCCGGTTATGATACTGCATTAAGCAGATTCAGTGTTCTTCTGCTTCTAAAATAACACATCAAAAGATGGCGCGCAAGGGTTTCGCCATCATTTTAAATGCATTTTTCGTGCTTTTTACCATCATATTGATGGCAGTTTTGTTCTGTCGCGCCGCTTAAAAGTTTCCGATCACATGAATTGCGGGGTGCAACATATAAACCTGAACACGCGGACTCCGTCTCCGACGGTTCAGCCGAAACTGCCGAAAGCACCTTCATGGCTTTCGTACCGGTCGACATTCGGCATCCATGCCTCAGTGTCTCCGCTAGCTCGGCATCCGTGCCTCGCTCACGATGGCGTCAAGCAGTTTCGTGAACCGATACGTCGACTGCGTATGCGTTTCAGGTTTATATGTTGCACCCCCGCTTGATTCATGTACCGGGGAATATGAAGCGGCGCAAGATTACATTTCACTGCTTACAATCTCAAAAGAATTAGCAAAAATGTGTAATCATGTTCGTGGACATAAAAGATAGGCGAGGCGCGTCCGTGAAACACTTCCGGGCATGTATCGGGTCTCGTTACTTAACGAACGCAAGACGAAGTCGTAGCGCGAGTTTAGTAACGTAAGGGGTACCCGATCCATAGCGAAAGCGTGCCTCGGAAGTGTTTTTACGTGACAGCCGAGCCGTACTTAGATACCATTTCTGATCCTTTCATATCATTCCATTAATAAACAAGGTGGAGACGAAAACCGTCTCCACCTATGTTATCAATGCAATATTCTCAAAGCTCCGTTTCAGATGTAATACTCCGCATTCACTTCGCTCTTACCGGTCGGAAGCGGGATCACATTACCGCTCACAGCAGCACCTTCCACGAAGAGTCCGCTCTTTCCGGCCTCTTTCTTAACCTTGATGTTGTACTTAACGCCACGATAAAGACGGGTCACGCTGTAGTTTGAAAGCTCTGCGGGTACGCAGGGATTAACCGAAAGTCCGTCGAGTGTGGGCGTGATACCGAGGATCGCCTGTGAGATATCAACGAATGCCCATGCCGCGGTTCCCGTGAGGAAGCTGTTCTTAGCTTCGCCGTAGTGAACTGCTGCGCGACCTGCGATCATCTGGCTGTACACATAAGGCTCCGTCCTGTGGATCTCGCTGACATCCTCAAGGAATGCGGGGCAGCTGCGTCTGTAGATATCGAACGCCATCTCGCCGTCACCGATCTTGGTAGCCGCGATACTTACCCAAGGATTGTTGTGTGTAAAGATCGCACCGTTCTCCTTATATCCGGGCGGATAGCTCGAGATCTCGCCGAGTTCGACATGATATGTTGTGTAGCAGGGTGCGAGGATTTCAACACCGTAGTCGTTGACAAGATATTTCTTAACAGAATCAAGTGCCTTACGGCCGTAACCTTTCTCCTGTCCGATGCCTGCCATTGTACAGAAGCCCTGGGGCTCGATGAAGATCTTTCCTTCTTCGCATTCGTTGCTGCCGACTTTGTGTCCGTATGCGTCATAAGCGCGAACGAACCATTCGCCGTCCCAGCCTGCGTCCTCGCATGCAGCCTTAACCTTTGCAACCTCTTCCCTTACCCTAGCCGCCTCATCCTTTGATCCGTAGTGCTCGCATATGTCCGCATATTCAAGACCGTACTTAACGAACATACCTGCGATAAATACCGACTCCGCAACGGGTCCTTCGCTCGGTCCGAATGTCTGGAAGCTCTCACCGGGCTCTTCCGAGAAGCAGTTAAGGTTGAGGCAGTCGTTCCAGTCCGCACGTCCGATAAGTGGAAGTCCGTGAGGACCCTTGTTATTAATCGTAAAGTTTACACTCCTGCGAAGATGCTCCATAAGGGGCTTCTCGCTTCCCTCAACATTGTTGAAGGGAGTGGGATGATCGAGGATGGTGGCATCGCCTGTCTCGCGCAGATAAGCGCTCGTGCAGGCAACAAGCCAGAGCGGATCGTCGTTGAAGCCGCCGCCGATGTCGGCATTGCCGCGCTTTGTGAGGGGCTGATACTGATGATATGTCGAACCGTTCTCGAACTGGATCGATGCGATGTCGATGATCCTCTCACGGGCACGCTCGGGAATGAGGTGCATGAATCCGAGGAGGTCCTGGCACGAATCCCTGAATCCCATTCCGCGGCCTGTACCGGTCTCCCAGTAGCTTGCGGATCGGCTCATGTTGAATGTTACCATACACTGGTACTGATGCCAGATGTTGACCATGCGGTCGACCTTTTCATTGCCGCTTTCAAGATGGTACTTCGAAAGAAGCTCCTCCCAGTACTTGGCGAGCTCTGCGAACGCAGCATCTACCTGTGCGTCAGTAGCATAACGTGACATAAGCTCTTTTGCGGGTTTCTTGTTGATCACGCCCTTGCTCTCCCACTTCTCTTCGCGGGGAACCTCGATATAACCGAGCTGGAAGATGAGGCTCTTTTCCTCGCCGGGTGCAAGAGTAACCTTGATCATGTGCGAAGCGATCGGATACCATCCGCTTGCCAGACTGTCCGTTGCCTTGCCAGCAGCTACGGCAGCGGGATCGTTCCAAGCGCGTCCTGCGCCGAGGAAGCAGTCACGGTCCGTATCAAAGCCGTCCACGGGAACATTTACATTATAGAAAGCGTAGTGATTACGTCTCTCTCTGTACTCGGTCTTGTGATAGATGGTACCACCGACAACCTCAAGCTCGCCGATGCTTAAGTTTCTCTGGTAGTTCTGAGCGTCGTCGACAGCGTTCCACAGACACCACTCAAGTGCCGAGAAAACCGTGAACTCCTTCTTCGCATTCGACTCGTTCTTAATGACAAGACGCTCGATCTCGCACGCATCACTCTTCGGAACGAAGCATGTGAGCTTTGCGCGAATGCCGTTCTTTGTGGATTCAAATGTGGTGTATCCCATACCGTGACGGCACTCGTAGCTGTCGAGCGGAGTACGTGCGGGTCTGAACGCGGGGCTCCATACAGTTCCCGCATCATTAATATAGAACATCCTGCCGCCTTCATCGACGGGAACGTTGTTATAGCGATATCTGGTGATGCGACGCAGTTTTGCATCACGATAAAAACAGTATCCGCCTGCAGTATTGGAGATCAGTCCGAAGAAGCCGTTGCTTCCGAGGTAGTTAATCCAGGGGAGCGGAGTTTCGGGTGTCGAAATGACATATTCTCTTGCGGAATCATCAAAATAGCCGTATTTCATAAGCTTTCTCCTCATTAATTGTTTTGTTTTTGCTTATCCGGTCGCTTTTCCCGCATCCCGAAGGAGCGAGCCCGTTCAAACATGTTTTTTGACCGAGTTAAAATGATTATATATTTGAAGTTATTAAAAAGCAATAATAGCAAACCGAATAGCAAAAATTGAGAAAAGTTTATCGTCAAAATGCACAAAAATGAGAGGTCATTTTCTACTTTACAAATACACGACCAAGGGACTATAATCAGACCAATCCGTAAAGTCCCTCTTGTATTTGAAAGGGGGATCTTATGAAAAAGAAGATCATTTTTATCATTTTATTATCTGTTTGTCTTTGTCTTTCAGCTCCGACGTATTCCGCAAAAGCCAAAGAAAATCCACTCTCAGACCTGATGTGTTTCGTTGTTATGAGCGCATCCGAGGTCGTACTCGATATAGGAGACTCTTATACTCTGTTCGCTGTCAGCACCGACGGCGGAAAGGTTTCCTATAAGAGCAGTGATTCTAAGGTTGCATCGGTTTCCGCTTACGGAGTCGTGACTGCCAAAAAGAAGGGTTCCGTTACGATCACGGCGACGCGCAAGAAAGCAAAAGCGACCTGCCGCATCACCGTCCGTGAAACAACGATCGGTCTAAGCAAAAAGAGCGTGGTTCTTGACTGCGGTGAAATGACAGGTATCACAGCCACAACCTCGAACGGAAAAGCTGTAAAATGGAAATCGAATAAGCCGAGCATCGCCCGCGTATCCGAAAAAGGACTTATCACAGCCCTTAAACCCGGCAGTTGCACCGTCACCGCATCGGTCGACGGAAGCAGATCCGTCTGCAATGTCACCGTTGCAGAACCTCAAATCCGTCTTTCCGCTGACGAAATTTCTCTTTTCAAGGGAGGGAGCTACCGGCTCAGGGTTGATGTGAGTTCAAAAAGAACTCCGACTTTCAAATCGGGCAGAAAATCCGTCGCTACGGTTTCCGCCGACGGAACGATCACGGGTGTCAAGCACGGCAGCACCGTTATCACGGTTACGGTTGACGGAGTCAGTGTTTCCTGTAATGTTACGGTAGAATCTCCCGTTATCACGCTCGACAAAGACGAGATCACGCTTAAGAAGGGTGAAAGCACGACTCTTAAAGCAACTGTTTCTTCGGGACAGTCTCCCGCCTGGTCCACAAGCAATTCTTCGGTTATCCGGGCAGACAAAAAAACCGGCAAAATCACAGCCGTATCAAAAGGTAAAGCATTTATTTACGCATCGGAGGACGGTGCGAAAGCACGCTGTCGCGTCATCGTCGAATAGACCGGCAACATGCGCAAAAAAAGCCCCGTCCTTTCAGCGTCAGACGGGGCTTTACGGATTACATTTTTTATCTTTGTTCTATTTTACTCTTTTTGCCTTAATGTGAGCGGTAAGCTTAACGATTTCCTCCTCGCCGAGCGAGTCTCTCTCCACAAAAACACCCTGCTCGGGTCCGAAGAAAATGTAATAATATTCATTGAAGAGCCTTACCGAACTGACCTGATCGTAGGTGAATTCTGTCATTGCGCCGGCACCTGTGATCGTAAAGAATTCATCGTAGAAAGTAAATCGCGCAACCGGGTTGTTTCGCGCATCATACCGGGCGATCATGTTCGCCTTGTTCTTTTCACCGCCCGTGTAATTAAAGTAGATCGAAACCATACCGCAGATCGCTACCAAAATACCGTAAAGGAAAGAATCCGTGGAGATGAACAGCACTACGATCAAAACAAGGAACGCAAAAAGGATCACCTCAACAACCGCATTTCTTATCCATGTATTGTATGTGATATATTTATCAACGGCTTTAACGGAATAAGTGGCGCGTCCCATGGCGATCACGTTCTTAATGTCAACCTCTCCGTTCGCTCTTCTTTCTCTGAATAAGCGAAGGTTTTCGGAGATACGGAGTGCTTTTTTTTCCTTTCGCTTTCTGTTTACGGCGGCAAAGATAAAAAGTCCCGCAAACATAAGGATCACGCATCCGATAACGATCCAGATCTTGATCTTATTTCGGGTGATCATGTCCTCGTACTCTTCTTTGGTGATAAATTTCGTGATCTTCAAGTTATCTACGACACTTTTAAGGAATGTCTCGTCAACGGAATCACCACCCTCGACAAATTCATCAATTTCGATAAGTCGTCCGTTTACCACCGTTCCGTAGATTACTTCTTTGGCGAGCATCTCTTCACTTTTGATATCAATAACGATCCTGAAGAAAGGAACCTGAGCGTGTTTTACGAGAGAACGCTCATAAGTTACGCCTGTACTCTGTCCGTTTTCATCGGGAGCATCAATTCCTTCCAAGAGGGCATCCACAGATGCAAGGATCTCCTCGTCGTTTTTTCCGACATAGCTGAAATTTGCAACCGTTGCTTCCGTTATCTTACAGATAACGTTGACAAGCGATTCCGTGTTTTTGTCGTACAGCATCGTAAGAACATTCATCTGCTTCATGACATCAAGCTGTTCTTCCGAATTCTCCACACCGGACTCAAGCCAGACGGGATCATGCTTGTTTGTTTCGGAATTCATCGAAAGAACACCGTCTCCGACCGTTATCGAAAAATCATAATCCTTAAAAGCAATTTCTCGCGTATCGGCGCTCACGGCAACACAGCCCACCAGACAGACAACGACAGTCAACACACAAAAAAATCTTTTCATCATAATATCCTTCCACAATTTTTTAAGAGGGCAACCCTTAAATCCGGGTCACCCTCATTTTTCATCCGATCAATGATCCTTAACGCCGCCGCCAAAGCGGTTCGGCAATTTTCTCAACCGCCGTCAGATCGGCTCGATGATCCTGTCGACGATCTCCATCGCTTCGGAAAAATCGTACTGGTTGACAAGCTCAACGATCCTGTCGAGATGGACCTCTATATCGCGGGCATATCTCTTCTGTCTGATAATTGACAGCTTTTTAAGGACATCCTCAAGCTCAAGATTTCTCATCGACTCCTTAAGGTCAGCCGCGAGTTCCCTCGGTATTCCGAGAATCATGCATTGCTCTCTGTCATCTTCCTCGGTTGCCTCTTCAGCCTGGCAAAGAAGACGTACGCTGTCGATGTAATCCTTGATTTTGCCGATAAGATCAAGAATATCACGCGCATAGTCCTCGACATCCCACGTAATATCGGAACCCATACGTGAGTCGATCTCAATCTCCTTGCCTCGTTGGGCATATTCCGTAGCTCCGATGCAGCTGCAGCTGTTTCGAAGTCCGTGAAGCTTGAGTCGGAACATATCCGCGCTCTTTTTGTAATAAGCAACCAGATTATTGGCTATCACAGTCCCCTCTATGCAGAACAACCTTAGCACATCCACATAAAGTACAAGCTTCCCCCCGGAATTTTTAACTCCCTCGGATGCGTTGATCCCATCGATAGAACACGGAACCCTCTCCGCAGCCTCCTCGTACACCTTAAAGTACGAGAATCCGTCATTCTCCCACGATGCTTCTTCATTAAATTGAAAGTGTTGTGCATCCAAACTTCTGATAAAAACATCCCCTTTCAGACTATCACATGCTCTTCCCCTAAAGCCTTGCTGATCCTGTCAAGCAGATAAAGCGCCCTGTACGGTTTAAGGATATAATCCTGCGGCTCAACCACCTGGGATTTCATAACTATTTCCTTGCTCGACAGCGAGCTCACAAATATTATGATAATATCGTCCGAATATTCTTTTTTTATCTTCTTTGCAAGTTCAATACCGTTCATGTCCGGCATATCTATGTCAAGAAGAATAAGATCCGGCTTTCTCCTTCTCAGAAGATTCAGTGCCTGCTCACACGAACGTGCCGCCGAAACTCTGTAAAGTCCTCCGAGAATACCTTCGATCGACTTAAGATTGACCACCATATCGTCCACGACAAGGATATGCTTTCTCGTGTCTCTCTTTCCCGCCGTTCTCGCTGTATATGAATTATCAAGGACTCTGACGATCGTGATATTGGTCGCGCTCCGGTCAAGCATCAGATCTATGTCTGTTCCGTCAAATGTTCTGACCTTTGGTCGCGACATATTTTCCATATGATTCTCGACAACAACCGCCTCATCGCCCGTCGAGAGCAGGACCGAAATACCCTTGGGATATATCGGCACATATCTGATAAACGTTTTCACAACATCCGGATCAAACATAGTGCTCGACCCGCCCATGAGGTATTCGATAGATTCCATGGGTGAGTAGGCACTCTTATACGGTCTCGCCGTGGTGAGCGCATCATAAACATCCACCACATGGATGATCCTTGAGAAAAGGTGGATATCATTACCCGCAAGTCCTTTGGGATAACCCGAACCGTCCATATTTTCATGGTGATGCAAGATCGCAAATTTTGTGACAGCCGAGATCTCAAGCTTATTTTTTATGATGTCGTAAGACATCTCACTGTGCTTTTTCATGATCGCAAACTCATCCGGTGAGAGTCTGGACGGCTTATTAAGGATGTTGGGATCAATCTGAAGCTTTCCTATGTCATGCAGAATAGCTGCCGTACAAAGCTGAATGAGAGCTTTTTTTGAAAGCTTCAGACCTATGCCGACAACCGTGGCAAGTATCGCAACATTAACACAGTGGCAGTATGTATATTCATCAAATGTACGCAGATCGATAAGGTCAAAGGTTATAACGTTTGAATCCCTTAACCTGTCAACAATCTGCTGCACAACGTTAAGAGTTTCGTCGATATCGTTCCGGATAAGGCATTCCACAGCCTTACCACGTAATTCTTCGGGTACGGCATCCTCGATGACGATGTCCTTGGTCAATTCGTCTTCGATATAGAATCCGGGCAGACCACGTTCTTCAAGCTTGTCAATAAAGTCCTGTGTAAGCTCCATGTCCGCGCTCAAAAGCACCCGGTGTTCTGAATCGAAAATACACTTCGACAATATCATTCCGGGTACAGCCCGATTGATCGGAACAAATCTCATGCAAAGCCTCCTACCAAATGATCACGCAATCATTCCATTCCCACTGGTGAAGCGTTTTCCGCTTCCGTTTTTAGGTCCTCACGTAACTGCGGCGCAAGGATCCGATACACAATTATCAATTCGCAAGCGCTTCGTTCAGAACCAGCTCTGTAGCCTTGTTAAGTCTTGCCTGCGAAGCAACAACATCCCTTGCAGGGACACCGTAGGTTGCGACAAGCGCATCAAAAAGCTCATCCATGGTTTCATATCCGTTACCGGTCACCATTTTTTCGGCAAGCTCATCTATTTCGGTTTCCGTCACTTCTATTTTTTCTTCATCGGCGATGGCTGCAAGAACATACATGAATTCCGTCTGCATTTTTGCAAGCGAATCAAAATATTCCGTGGTCTCATCCTCCGTCATGCCGAGATAATTCATGTAATAAGTTGCGGCATCAACACCGAGGAATTTACTGTATTGCTGATTGTGCTGTGTAACAAGCCTCTCCCTGTTTTCAAGGACATGAGGCGCGATGGCTTGCTTATCAAATTCGGAAGCACGGATGATCTTAAGGAAAACATCGTATTTTTTCTTTAAATCGGCCTCCTGCTGCTTCTCGGTCAAAAGCTCCTCACGAATGTGATCGTCATATTCGGGAACCGTTGTGTAATCCGTGTATGTGGCAACAAGTTCGTCGGTGTACTGAGGAAGTTCCTTTGTGACGATCCTGCTGACCAGCACCTTAAATGTGGCAGGCTTCCCCGCAACATCCGGATTGATCGAGTAATCCTCAGGGAATGTAACATCAAACGATTTCTCGACTCCGATCTCCGCGCCGATGATTCCATCTTCAAAGCCGGGGATCATGCTTCCGGCTCCGATGACAATCTCGGAACTCTCGCTGGTACCTCCGGTAAACTGCTCACCGTCGACATATCCCGTGTAACTGCAGATAATGGTATCTCCGTCTTCAACTACTGTCTTTCCTTCGACATCGACATTCTGCTCATGCTTTTCTATAAGCTCTGCCTGAACCTTTTCCCAAACTTCGTCGTCCGTCACCGTAACATCCTGAGGTACGTAAGTAACTCCTTTATATTGTCCGAGTTCGACATCTCCGCTTTCGTATCCTGTAATAACATCGCTCGATCCGCATGCGGTAAGCGCAAGACATGTGAACATAGTGATCAGAATCAATAATTTTGCTTTCATTTTTTCTCTCATCCGGTGTCCGGTTAAATTTAGCGTTTCAAAGGCACGTACACACGATACATATCATGCCTCAAAGCGACTACGGACACGCCGACGGCACCGGCTTCCTTCAACCTCGATTCCGGGTTTTCGAAACCTTCCCAAAACCGAAACAACACTCACAGAAACCGCTACCGCGCATTCTAAATATTTATAACACAGATTAAATAAAATAACAAGACGCGTACCGATTCGTCACAGAAATTTCAAAGTCTCGAACCACGGTACCGAAATACGGTGTTTAACACAGTCGCGGCGCTCTTCAATCGACCGGCTACGCAAGAAGACCATGGATCGTCTCGATCATCTCCTCCGGAACAAAAGGTTTTGCAATGAACCCGACCGCCCCGAGCTGCTTGCTCTCTGTTTCGATCTCCTTGTCCGCAACGGCCGTCAGTATCACAACTTTCCAGTTTTTATCCGGAATTTTGTTAAGCTCCTTCAGTGTGGCTATTCCGTCCATTCCGGGCATGCATATGTCAAGCAGTATCAGATCGGGAGTCTTTATTCCGACAAAACGGATTGCCTGCTCACCGGATGTAACCACATTGACCTTGTACTGATCTCTCAGCGTCTCCCTCACAAGTGTAAGATTTGCGGGATTGTCATCAACCGCAAGTATGTTCTTCATCTTCCCTTTCCCCTCTTTCCGACATCACAGCCGCTCCCGTGTGTTTACGATTACCTTAGCGAAAGCTCCCGTATCAGTTCTTCCGTCATCTCGGACGCGCGGTTGTAGTCAAAAATCTTAACCTGATCCCTGATGCTTCTGACTTCTCTGCGCACAGTCGCGTCAAATCCGTATTCAAGAATACCGTCGATCAGTTCGCATGCAGCTTCGTCGTCAAATTCATCAAGAGCATCTCCGAGAAGAGCCAGCTTATCACGAACCTTGTCAAGCGTGATCGTCTTTCTCTCCGTCGTCATATCGTCTTCTTCTTCGAAAAATGTCTGAAGCTGCTTAAGAAGCTTCGCGTACATCGAAAGAAGCGTGGATATGTTTGTATCCACAAATTTCATGTCATCATTCTTTAAGGCGTTTTCCATTGCAAGGGACAGATTCGACATGTCCGTGGCTCCGATCGATGCAGACACGCTTTTAAGCCCGTGGACCTCAATACGGAGTTCTTTCTGCTCCCTTCTGCCGTAAAGCTTTTCGATTCTTTCATATTGGGTCTTTCCGCTGCTGTAGAAGGTGCGGAGCACTTCAAGGTACCGGTCGGTTCTGCCTGCGCATGCCTTAATTCCCCTCACGGTGTCCACACCGCTCATATGAGGCAATTTGAGCACCTTCTTTTCCCTGCGCGCGACGGTATCCTTGAGCGTCACAAGCCTTTCCGGCAGCTTCTCGATAAGCATTCTTTCGAGTTCCCTTATATCGACAGGCTTTGAAAGGAATCCGTCAAAGCCCGCTTCAAGAAACATCTGCTTGGCATCGTTGACCGCGTTCGCAGTAAGGGCAACCGTGCAGACCGAAGCTTCCGGTCCCGGCAGTTTTCTGATTTCTTCAAGAGTCTCGATACCGTCCATGCCGGGCATCATGTGATCAAGGAACACCAGATCGTATCCCCCGCCCGGGATCCTCTCAAGCGCTTCGGCTCCGGAAGTCACGGAATCGGGATTAATATCAAAGCACTTAAGCAAACCGTCAACGACCTTAAGATTGACGATATTGTCATCGACAACAAGCACTCTTGCTTCGGGTGCACTCAAAGAATCGTTCGCAGACACGTTTCGGTCATGTCCGTCAAGAATCTTCGCGATCCCAAGTGAATAAATAGGTTCGGTAACGAGAGCCACATTGGGCATATCGTCATAACGCTCTCCGGGCATCGGGAACAAAGCTATGACAGGCTTTCCGATTCCTTCAAACCAGTCAACATAATCCGAGTATATGCTTTTGTAGGAGAATACTGCCACAATCCTCTTGGCTGCCATCGCACGCTCCACATCCTCGCTGTTGGAGCAGAATACATGACGGATCGAGAGCTCGCGGAATACAGCCTCCACTTCAAGGATCCTGTTGTCCTCACGGTCGGCGGCAAGGATCATGACGGCATTCTTTTCATCGGGATCGTCAAAATCAAGGATCGGTGCATCTCCGCATATTCCCTGCAATATATCGAACGAGAATACCGAGCCTTTTCCGTACTCGCTTCTGACACTGATATCTCCGTGCATGCCGTTGAGGAGTTTTTTGCAAAGAGCCAGTCCGAGACCCGTTCCCTCAACGAAATGATTTTCCTTGTCCTCTATTCTCGAGAAAGTCTTGAAAAGCTTCGACATGTCCTCTTGTCGGATGCCGTTTCCGGTATCCTCAACACGAACACCGAGTCTGAAGCCGTCATTCTCTTTCGTTCCCCTGACGACGAGCTTGATATGACCTTCATGGGTGAATTTTGCAGCGTTGTTAAGTACGTTAACAAATACCTGTCGAACCCTGACTTCGTCACCGATAAGCTTTCTCGGCATTGTCTTGTCGATTTCAACGATGAAATCCACCTTGTTCTTGCTTATCCTTGTCGAGATGAGGCTCACAATCCCGGCAAGCATGGTCCTGAGATCATATTCATCATTGACAAGCTCAAGTCTGCCCGACTCAACCTTTGAAATATCAAGTACATCATTGATAATACCAAGCAGCGAATCGCTCGCATTCTTTATGTCGAGAGCATTGGCCCTGACACGTTCGTTTATGTCATCCCTGAGGATAAGGTCCGTCATGCCTATGATGGCATTCATGGGCGTCCTGATCTCATGAGACATGTTTGCAAGAAACATACTCTTTTCGTAGTCGGCTCTCTGAGCTTCCTCTCTGGCAACCTTTGCTTCCCTTGATTCTTCCTCGAGAGTTTTCATCTTTTCGTTGAGGCTGACTATCGTCTCATGGTTATAAGCTTCCTCTTCGGCAATGTAGAACACTCCGCCGCCAATCGAGTGAAGCCTGTCTATCGAATAATCTATGGCATTAAGGAGCGATTCCGTCGAATCGTTGCCGTGTGTTTCAACTATGGCGATACTGCAGGTCCTGTTTATCTCAAGGTCTCCCACAAGCCAGTCCTTTTGAAACCTTCTCCTGACCGTATTCCGGAAATATTCGGGATTCACGTCGCGCTGAACAACAAACGCGATGCAATCTTCCGCAACGAGGTACGGATCGGAGCGGAGCTGCTTTTTGAAATAATTGCCGATTTCTTTGATAAGCGTGTGATACATCTCGAAACCGAGAACCGCTCCGATCGTCTTGGCATTATCGGGAACAAGAAGAAGTATCCTCATTCCCCTCATTCGGGATATATGTTCTCCGATTGCGATCGTCAGTGTGCTCCTCGTCAGAAATCCCGTGGCGTTATCAACTGCCTGATTGGGATTCTGGAGCACCACAAAAATGATCAGACATGCGCAGGACGATGTGAAGCAAATGATAAGCAGTTCCTCCAGGAACAGCTGTATCACAATGCTCACGATGTTTATGCCGACAAGAACATATATTGCGGCCCTCGACCTTCCGTGAAGGTTTTTTCTGTTGATTATGACATTTAACACCGACATGGCCATGACAAGAAGGGCAAGAGCGTACAGCACGATCATGGCCGGTCCCTGATGGTAATTGAGATCCCCGTCCAAATAAAATCCGAGCTTGAGAGCCGGAGAAGTAATGATAAGGAATAACGACGCAGTATAAGTAACTGCGGAAAAAATCATGTAAAAGGACTGTCGCGCCCCTTTTTCGGCACCCACAAGAGCCCTTGAATAAATCAGCTGGACATGCGGCATAAGGTTCTGGGCGCAAAGATAAAGGATGTTGACAAGCCATACCGTCCACTCGGGTAACAGTTTCGGATTATAACCCACATAAACGGTGAGGATGTCAAAGATCGTCGCGCTTGCCGAGACACATATCAGTTTTTTAAAGCTTCTTCCCGGGTTTCCTCCCGTACTGCTTTTCGGGTAATAGAAAAAAAGAAGGATGATATATATGACAAGAGCGGCATAATCAAATTCGATTATATAATGATTCATCTCATCCTCCTAATCAGAATCTTTTCCGGCAGGCAAGACGTGCATTTTATCGTCCGAAACGTTGCCCGTCAAGCGCCGAAAACATACATGTGTATTATACGACTTTTGGGGCGTTCTGTAAAGGATTTCACGGTTCGGAAGGCTCTCGCGGAACGCTCCCCTTAAGTCTTCGTTTTTACCGGTGCCTCACCGGTTAAGCGGTCGCAAAACGTCAGGAACACCACATCGGTTATTTAAGCTCCGTTGAACTGTTGACGGCTGTTATGCTATAATGTTTCGGGTTGTGTAAATATGACGGATTCATCCCGCTTCTCCTCACGGTTTTTCCGAGGGTTTTAGGGATTTCCGCATGTAAACATCATTAGTTCAGTACTACAGATACGGGGATAAAAATGCGTATTCAGATGCCGGATGCGGTCTCAATGATAATTAAAAAGCTCCTCGATGCGGGCTATGAAGCCTACAGCGTCGGCGGATGTGTTCGTGACGCTCTTCTGTCGCGGACACCCTGCGATTGGGATATCACGACTTCGGCTACCCCCGATGTGATAAAAAGACTTTTCCAAAGGACTGTCGACACCGGCATAAAGCACGGGACCGTCACCGTTCTTGTCCGCTCCGAAAGCTTCGAGGTGACAACTTACCGCGTAGACGGAATCTATCTCGACGGGCGCCACCCCGAGAGCGTCTCATTCACACGTTCTCTAAGCGAAGACCTTTTAAGACGCGATTTTACAATAAACGCAATGGCATACAACTACGACAGCGGGCTCGTCGATCCCTACGGCGGTGAGAAAGATCTCGCGGCAAAGCTCATCAGGTGCGTGGGTGACCCTCTCGCGCGTTTCGGAGAGGATGCTCTCAGGATGCTCCGCGCCATCAGATTTTCCGCATGTCTTTCATTTGAAATAGAGGGAGACACTTTTTCCGCCATTAAAGAGCTGGCCCCGTCGATAAAGTCCGTCAGCCCCGAAAGAATCTGTGTCGAGCTTTGCAAGCTTCTCGCCGGCGACCGTCCCGATCTCATAAGTCTTCTGTGCGAGACCGGGCTTGCCGGATTCATCATGCCGGAACTCGACGCGCTTTTCGAGCGAGGTGACGGAGAAAAACTTCTTGCCTCGCTTTCGTCGTCCCGACCGGACAGAATCGTTCGATGGGCGGTATTAACACACTTCACGGGAAACCCGGTGAAGATCATGCGCAGACTGCGCTTTGACAATAAAACAACAGACGGCGTTTTCATGCTCACATCCCACAGCGAACCTTTTTACGCCGACATTTCCCGAAGCGGTCTAAAAAGAATCATGGCCAAACTGGGAACCGGGCTTATCCCCTCCTGGTTCGATTTTTTGGATGCTTTGCACGGTGAAGGCTTCAGCAATGATCTTCGCGAAACATTCAGGGATATTCTTGAAAAGAACGAATGCTTTTCGATGCGCGACCTCGCCGTTACCGGGAAGGACATCCTGGAGCTCGGCTGCCCCAAAGGCAGCTCCGTCGGAGAAGTGCTCGACTTTCTTCTCGATGAGGTGATAAAGACCCCGGGATCAAACGAACGCGAGCCGCTCAGGGAATTGGCGCGCGAATGCATTAAAGGTCTCACCGACAACCGTCAAACCTGATCAACATACATTGAAAAAGTGAAAGGTAAAGATTCATGGGAAGCAAACAAAAACCTGTGATAATCATCAGTATACTCGTTCTCGCGGTCATAACGGCATCCATTCTTTTCGGAATGGGTGTGATTGATTTCGGCAAAAAAAGCTCTCCCGAGTCCGGCGATTCCGCAACAGACATATCCGGCGAAGCAACCCCCGAAGCCAAAGACTCCGTCGAGTCTTCGGATAAGGACGTACCGCAGACTCCCATCAACATCGGTCCCGGAAAATACACCTGTATCGTCAGAGGCATTGATCTCGATTCATGCCTCATCGAGCTTTACGACATCGACACGGGCGCGGACGTTGAATTCACGTTCACTGCCGCCACACGCATTACAACCTCCTACAATTCCGTGATAAGCGCGCAGCTTCTCAGAGTCGGAGATGTCGTGGATGTCGTATCGCCGGACGGAAGCAGGCTCGATTCCATAAGCGGCGACAGCGATTTTAAGACTCATAAGGATGTAATGCGCTTCAAATTCGACCGCTCGATCGGCAGGCTGACCGCAGGCAATGATGTCTATAAATACGATGATAGGATCCTTGTTCTTGACGGGACACACTTTATCGATGTTGACGACCTCGACAGTCTCGATGTTATTTCACTCTTCTATCGCGACAACACGGTCTTCTTCATCAAGGTTGTTTCTTCGCACGGTTTCCTTTCGTTCGCCGCTTCCGACGATTTCGCAGGCGGAACGGTGAGCATCAACGGTAACGAAACGGGATACCAAATCGCACCGGGACTTTCAATACCTCTCGCGGTCGGGGAATACTCCGTATATGTAGAGAATCTCGAGCTTTCCGCATCTGCCGACATCAGGATCGACAGCCACAAGACCGCCGTTTTTGACCTTTCGCCTTTCGGCCGGGTTCCCGTCACATACGGGGATGTAAACTTCAACATTTATCCCGAGGGCGCTCTCCTCTACATCGACGGCGTCAACACTCTCTACTCGGAGCCCGTGAGCATCCCGGAGGGTTCACACTCCATCAGAGTCGAGCTCGGCGGATATATCGCTTTTACGGGAACTATCGAAGTCAGCCCTTCGGGGGGGACGTTTAACATCTCTCTTCCTCCGGCACCCGTCGCAAGCAACGATCCCCCCGAAGATCTTCTGTATAACGACTCGGACGAAGCCGCGGGCTTCCTCAGCGACGAGGTCGATCAGGGTTCCGATGCAACCGACGGCGGTGACAACGGGGACTTCATATTCGATGACAGTACCAGTGACTCCGCAGACTCCGCATATCAGCCAGACACAGGCGACAAAAAATCCGGTCTTAAGCTCATTATTTCCTGTACGGAAGGTACTTCGGTCTACATCAACGGCAACTTGGCCGCAACCGTCACCGGCGGAACCGCAGTCTGCGACAAACCACGCTCCGGCACGGTGACCGTCCGCCTGGTTCTCGACGGACACATTTCGAGGACATATACAGTCACCATTGAGGATGACGGCGAGGATGCTATATTCTCATTCCCCGCAATGGTAAAACAGTGACACCGCAAATTATCTCATCATAATTTGCTCAATAATGCAGTTGAACAAATTCCTCCGTTAGTCTATACTCTTGAGACGTAATCATTTTTCCAGATCTGCCCGATACATGGTCAAGTGTTTGGAAAGGAATCTGCGGCGAAAACCGCCGTTTAAGAGGAGGAAACATGAATTCTTTTGATATTAATCTTCGAAAATTCAAGAAGCCGATCAAGTATGTTCTGATCGTTGTCGTGATCGCGATCATTGCATTCAATGCGTTCTTCACGCTGAGCGAGCAGGAAGCGGCCGTTATCACAACCTTCGGTAACGCTTCATCGGTAACCGATTCGGGTCTTCATTTCAAGATACCCTTCATTCAGCAGGTAACCAAGGTTGATACGACCATCAAAGGTTTTCCCATCGGATATGAAGAAGGTTCTACCGTTTCGATCGAGGATGAATCGCTTATGATCACCTCGGACTTCAATTTCGTTAATGTTGATTTCTATGTTGAGTACAAGGTCATTGACCCCATTAAATATCTGTACGCTTCACAGAATCCCGTGACGATACTTAAGACCATTTCCCAGTCATGCATCCGTTCGGAGATCGGCTCGTACGATGTTGACAGTGTCATCACAACAGGCAAGAGTGAGATTCAGGCAAATATCCGCGAAAAGATATCACAACATCTTGAGGACAATGACCTCGGGTTAGCGCTCATAAACATCACGATCCAGGATTCCGAGCCCCCGACCTCGGAAGTCCTTGAAGCGTTCATGAACGTTGAGTCCGCAAAACAGGGCGCCGACACCGCGATCAACAATGCGAAGAAATACCGCAACGAACAGATTCCACAAGCCGAGGCGCAGATCGACCAGATCTTAAAGGAAGCCAATTCCACCAAGGAAGCGCGCATCAATGAGGCGGAAGGACAGGTGGCAAGATTTAACGCCCTTTATTCCGAATATACCAAATACCCACTCATCACGAAGCAGCGTATGTTCTATGAAACAATGGAGGAACTTCTCCCCGACCTAAAGGTCTTTATCGACAACTCTGATGGGGGGGCGACCCAGAAGCTTCTCCCCCTCGAGCCGCTCGCGGGAAATATTACCGAAGGAGGTAACGACTAATGGCTGATACAGTAAAGAACGACAACATCGAGCGGATCAGACAGCCCCGCAAAAAGACCCCGATCATCATCGGTCTCGTCCTCGCGGTCATTGCTGTCATCGTCCTCGCAAACTCACTCGTGGTGACAATGGAGAACGAGTACACACTGGTTAAACAGTTCGGTAAAATAGAGAGGATCGTACCCGATGCGGGACTTTCTTTTAAGGTCCCCTTCATTCAGACGACCGATACACTTCCCCGTACGCTCCTTATTTACGACCTTACACAGTCCGACGTTATCACCGAAGACAAAAAAACAATGGTTGTTGACAGTTATGTGCTCTGGAAGATCACAGATCCTCTAAAATTTGTCCAGACGCTCACACTTATCCCCAACGCCGAGAGCCGTATCAATACCATAGTTTACAACTCCATGAAGAACGTCATCTCGAGCATGGAACAGCAGGAAGTCATCACCTCGCGCGACGGCGTGCTGAACGAAATGATCATGAGCAATATCGGTTCCACCATGGATCAGTACGGTATAACATTCATTTCGATAGAAACAAAGCACCTTGATCTTCCGAGTGATAACAAAGCTGCCGTTTACGAGCGCATGATCTCAGAACGTAACAACATTGCGGCTTCATACACAGCTTCCGGTGAATCCGATGCAAAGAAGATAAGGACAGAAACAGACAACGAGATCGTGGTCAGCGTCTCCGAGGCAGAGGCAAAAGCCGAGAAGATAATCTCCGAAGGCGAAGCCGAATACATGAGGATCTTAAGCGGAGCCTACAACACCGCGGATCGTGCCGATTTCTACACTTTTGTCAGATCTCTCGATGCGGCGAAGAAATCGTTGAAGGGCAACAAAACACTTATCCTTGACAAGAGCTCACCTCTCGCGCAGATCTTCAATACAGCAGAATAAACTGACGATCAAACATGTGGCGGACGACATTTGTTTATCGAAAAAATGAACATAAAACAATTCCCCGAAAGCACCCGGTGCCTTCGGGGAATTTGTTATACCTTTATACTTTTGAGGGTAATAATTTATCACTCAGCGATAAGCTTGCCGCCACGCTTCGATACTACGTCGAAGATTACGGCTGCAAGAAGGACGAGACCCTTAACAACCTTCTGCATGTTCTGGTCAACGCCCATAAGCGACATACCGAGGTTGATGACACCCATGAGTGTCGCACCGATGATAACGCCGGGAACCGTTCCGATTCCGCCGTATGCCGAAGCACCACCGATAAAGCAGGAGCCGATGGCATCCATTTCGTAGTTCTGTCCGTATGTGGGCTGTGCCGATGTAAGACGTGCTATGGTTACCATTCCCGCAAGAGCTGCAAGGAAGCCCATGTTCGTGTAAGCAAGGAAGTAAACCTTGTTGGTATTGATACCGGAAAGCTTTGTGGCTTTTTCGTTACCGCCCACTGCGTAGAAGTAACGGCCGACACGTGTATTTGAAGTAATGTAGTGATAAACAAGGATTACAACCGCAAGCCAGATAAGGACTGTCGGGATACCTTTATGAAGTGCGAGGCCTGTACCGAAAGCACCGATGACTACTGCGATAACAACGTTCTTGATGTAGAAGGGAACTGCCTTCTCAACATCGAAGCCTTTACCGATGCGGATGTTTCTCTTGCGAAGCTGTACCACCAAAAAGATCACAGCCATAACAACAGCAACAACAAGACAAGTGAGGTTAATACCATCTACACCGAAAACATCGGGGATGTAGCAGTTCGCGCCGCCGCCGAAGATATAAACGAAATCCTCTTTATCCGCGATAGAAACCGTAAGTCCGTCAAGAACAACGTTACTGAGTCCTCTAAACACGAGCATGCCCGCAAGTGTTACAATGAACGGAGGGATACGAACAAATGCGATCCAGAATGCCTGGAATGCACCGATGGCGGTTCCGAGAATAAACATGATGAGTATCGTAAGATAAATGTTCACATGGAACGTCATCATGAGTTCGGCGCCTACCGCACCTACGAAGCAGACAACCGATCCAACCGAAAGGTCGATGTTACCTCCGGTCAGGATACAGAGCAACATACCTGTCGCAAGGATGAACACGTAAGCATTCTGAGAGATCAAACTGCTTATGTTCATCGGACGAAGGATATTTCCGCCTGTCATGATCGTGAAGAAGATCACAACAAGAGCAAGCACGATTATCATGGCATATTTCTTAATGAAATCCATGGTTTGAGCTTTATTTTTCATTATTCTTTCAACCTTCCTTTCTTTAACCCGCAACACTCAGGATATGTGACATGATCTTTTCCTGAGTCGCCTCGGAACCGGG
>JAEEIH010000151.1 GCA_016281275.1 Lachnospiraceae bacterium
ACGATCTCAACCTTGATACCGCTCACGGACGAGCCTGTATCGGCGATGGACTTCATCTCTTCCTGTGAAACGAGTTCTTCTTTGCTTGATGAGAACGCGTTTCCTTCGCCGGCGCCGAGATCCTTCTCAACGGAAACTACAGTTCCGTCTGCCTTAACCTTGACTGCCTTTATCTTAACCTGTCCTTCGAGGACGGCGTTACTTGTCTGGACGTGACCGGTCACCGCGTCTTCGACAACCTGCGTCAGAGTCTTGGTACCGCGGATCGACATGGTCGTGTTGGGGGTGACAATGTCATAAGAAGATGTGGCGGAAAGCTTTCTTTTAACCTCCGTCATCATCGAGCCGCGTTCTATAAACACGCGTGTCTTGCTGTCCTTCTCGGTTCCGGTTGCCGTGAGCTCAATCTTCGTGCCTGCTTCGAGGTACACGAACTTGTCGTCATCGAGCATAAGACGCGCGAAACCTTCACCGGGAACCTCGAAAGAATCACCCGAAGAAAGGCTCATGTTCTTGAAGGCGTTCAGAGTGTCGCCGTTACGGGAAACGGTACAATTACCGTTCAGCTCGAAGACCTTGATGGAGCGGTACTCATCGCTTCCGCCTGTGAAAATGAAAATGAGCGCAACAGCGATCGCAACGACCGCAAGTGCGACTCCTCCGATGATTAAAGCTTTTTTGTGCATTTTTACCCCCCACTCTCACGCGATTTTTCTTATTATAATAGAAAACAAGATTCGGGTCAAGCTTCAAACCCTTGATACTTCTGATTTACAAGGGATTTATAAAAATATAACACCATCAATTCTTAAAAAGCTGAAAATTGAGAAAATACTGTTCGCTGTGACCGCGTTTTAAAGGAAATATGTCATAAAAAAACAAGCCACATCAGACAAGAACGGATTTGAGAGGAACTGTGCGAAAAGCGAGCCCCTGTCCGCCGTGACAGTACTTCGGAGGATCCGTGCTATAAAAACGAAAAAGCACACAAAAAAACAGTTTCGCTCAACACATAAAGATGATAAAATCAGGATGTGCGGATTTCGGAGAGTTTCGCGCAGCCGGTTGTTTTTCGCAGCTTGGCGCGGATACGGTTGTGCTGCAAAAACGACGATACCGAATCCGAAAAAGAATCACCAAAGGAGTCGGTACATGACACTTAAGAAGGCATTTGAAAAATTTTTTAAGATCGGAGCAGCCATCAGTGCCCGGAACCTCTACACACCTGCGCACATGAAGCTTTTGACCGAGCAGTTTAACAGCTTTACGTGCGAGAATGACATGAAGCCCATGTACATGATCGATCCGGTCAAAAATCGCGCTGAGGGCGCAAAATACAACACTTCGCCGGCGCTTTGCTTTGATACGGCGCGTCCTTACCTTGAATTTGCGAAGAAAGCGGGAATCGCCATGAGGGGGCACACGCTCGTGTGGCACAATCAGACTCCCGAATGGTTCTTCCATGAGGAATATAATCCGGCGCTTCCTTTTGCGAGCAGGGAACTTATCCTTGAAAGATTGGAGAACTATATCAAGGGTGTTCTCGGGTTTGTTCAGGAAGAGTACCCCGGAATCATATATGCGTGGGATGTTGTTAATGAGGCAATCGACGAGCATGACATGAGAAATTCGGTCTGGCTCAAGCGAGTCGGACGTGATTTTGTCCTGAAGGCATTTGAATTCGCACGTAAATATGCAGCTCCCGGCGTTTCTCTTTTCTATAATGATTATGAAACAGCGGAGGAGTGGAAGCGCGACCTCATCATAAGTGAGATCTTAAAGCCGCTCATGGAACGCGGACTTGTGGACGGAATGGGCATGCAGTCGCATCTTTTAATGGATCATCCCGATCCCGGTGCGTATGACAGGGCGCTTCGGATGTACGGCGCTCTCGGACTTGAGGTGCAGATCACGGAGCTCGACATGCACAACAACGATCCTTCGGATGCATCGATGAAGGCTCTCGGCGAGAGATATGCCGAATTCTTCAGGATTCTTCTGAATGCGAAGAAGGAGGGAGCGGCGAACATCACAAGCGTTACGTTTTGGAATCTGCTCGACGAGAACAGCTGGCTCACGGGATTCAGGCGTGAAACGAGCTACCCGCTTCTTTTCCACGGAAAGTGCGAGGCGAAGCAGGCGTATTACGATGTCTTGGAAACTGCTCTTGATGCGGGATCGTGCCTGAGCAGTGAAAGTGATGCCGAGGATCCGAAAGGTCACGAAAGCGATCTTAAGTCCGGTTCGTGCGTGAGCGGCGGGAAGGTTTCGCGCTGGGAGCTTGAAGCAACTGAAGAGGATTATATTACGACGATGCCTGAGGCACCGAAAAAGGAGGGAGATAATACTATGCAGGAAGTTTATGATTTTTTAAAAGCATGCGGAGTTTATTACCTCGCAACGGTTGAGGGCGATCAACCGAGAGTTCGCCCCTTCGGAACTGTGGACATTTTCGAGGACGGGCTCTACATCCAGACAGGTAAGGTGAAGGAAGTATCAAAGCAGCTTCAGGCAAACCCGAAGGCTGAGATTTGTGCGTTTATGGACGGAAAGTGGCTCAGAGTCTCGGGTAAGCTTGTGCGTGACGACCGCCTCGAGGCGAAGAAGCACATGCTTGATGCATATCCGCAGCTTCAGGCGATGTACAAGGCAGAGGACGACAACACGGAAGTGCTCAGATTTGAGGGAGCGACTGCGACATTTTCATCCTTCGGCGGAGCCCCCAGAACATTCACATTCTGAGAATTGTGATAACACCCGCCGGCAGTGACATTTGAAACCTTGATCCCGGTCGTAATTTCGGATATCGCTGTTTGTGGGTGTTTTATAGATTTGGGAGAGCTTTTTGAAAAAGCGGATGGCATGTCGATGCTCCGTTATGCGATATAAACGAGGAGGATTTTTTATGGAAAAAGGCTTACTTTCAACGACAACACGTATCATTGCAACGTTTATGTGCATCGCTTCGATCGTTGCTTCCCTGATGGTTTTCCCTTCGACAAGCGTTTATGCGGCGGAAATCATCCCCGGTAATGATGCCGATAGCGCGCCGGCAGTTGTCGCAAGCTCTGTCGGGGACAATGGGGATGCGTCGGTGATTTCCGATATACCCGGAACTGACATCGAGACGGACGACGCATCCGTATTCTATCTGGCACATGAGAAGGGCAGCATCAAGGTCGGCACAGCGGCACTTGAGCAGGCGACAGCCGACACAAAGATAAAGCTTAACAAAAAGAAGCTCTCAAAAAAGGGTTTCATCGTGAATGCGAAGATTGACGGCGAGAAGACCGCAATTGCTTATCTTCCGGTCAAGGCGTTCGTGAAGAAACTCGGCGGAACCTACAAGAAGTCCGGCAGCAAGGTTACTGTAGTGTTTGAGGACGGTTCCTTGCGCACTGAGCTCTCTTTTAAAGTCGGAAAGGACAATTACTCGCTTATTTGCACTGACCGGGACAACGATGTTTCGGCTGCGGCCGCTAAGCTTTCGTTCGGGAAGTCGTGTCTCATTGACAATACCGTTTATGCTCCCTACGAAGCGATCGCTTCCCTTGTCGAGAACTTAATATGGAGCGGACTTATGGACATTGAATACAAAAAAAACACGCTGATCATCGAAAACCATACCTCTCCGCGTTACGAACAGTTTGTTACGGGCGGTTGGGGATCGGTTTCATCTCCCGTTGTCACCGCGGAGTTGAAGGCTGTTTTTGACAAGGCGCTGGAGCACTACACAGGCGTGAAGCTCACTCCTGTCGCATACATAGCGGTACAGGTTGTCGCAGGATTGAATCATCGATTCATCTGTCGCAAGAAGCCTGTCGTTGCACCGTCTCTCGATGCGGCGGAGACTTTCGCTTTTGTAGAGATTTACGAGGACCTTTCCGGAAATGCCGAGATCACAAGCGTGACAGACACCGGCGTCGAGACCAAGATCAACGATCTCATGGGCGGCTGGAGGCAATTTGATTACGATTCTGTTGATATGTCGCAGCTGGTGCTCGCCGATAATCTTCTCGGTCAGCTTTCCGAGGGGAAATATAAGGCTGTGACCATCCTTTCGCAGCAGGTTGTCGCCGGTCTCAACTTATGCCTTTTGTGTACACGTACCACCGAAACGGGAGCGACAGGTTATTCGATCGTCTACGCATATGTGACACCCGGCATGACCTCGGCAGAGATCACGGATTCCATAGATCTGTAGGATTACGGATGAGTGGAAGAAAAAACCGGAAGACGTTTGAGGAAGAAGTCCGGTGAAGACGTCCGGACGAAATACTTAAAGGCTATCCCAAAGAGATATTCAAAAGTGGAAGAACACAGATATTCAAAAGCGGAAGAACACAGATATTCGAAAGCAGAAGAACACAGATATTCAAAAAACACCTTTCGGGGTGTTTTTTTGGTAGTATATTCAGCCGTCGTAGAAGTGAGCATTAATTCAGCCATCGGAGAGAGGAACATTAAAAATGTCCCCTGCATTGGTTTTGGGGAGAGCCATGAAAAAACCGGTGCTGCGGGTGAAACCCTGCTTACTGTAGAAGCCTTCGGCAGCTGTGGTTCCGAGAAACCCCCAAAGCCCTTCGAGCTCAGGAGCGGATTTTATAAAGGAAACAAGCTTGCTTCCGAGTCCGAGACCCTGATGATCCTTGTCAATCACGACGTCGGAAATATAGAACATGGTGGCGTAGTCGGTAACGGCACGCCCGAATCCGATCTGCACATCGTTCTCATCAAAGACACCGAAGCACAGCGACCCTTCAATCGATTTTTCAACAGTCTCTCTGTGACGTTTGTTTGCCCAATGTGTCTGGGAGAGAAGATACATGATCTCGTCCAAATGCATGTACTCTCTGCCTTTCTTAAATCTAAAATTAATATCCATGCGAAAGCCTCTGTTTTCAGACAATTACACTTGATCGATCTGCCTGATAATATATGTTTTTGATTCGTTTTTTTGCTTCTTACCTGTTGACTTCTCATTAGCGGAGAGGACCTCATCACCGATTCCTCTCACGATGCATATCCGGTCGGTACGAATGCGGCACTTTTCCTGTTTGACCGGTACGAATGCGGCACTTTACTTGTTTGACCGGTACATACCGAATATTACAACGTTATCAATAGAAAAGGCGCATTATATTCCGAGGAGTCTTCTTGCGTTTCTGCACAGGATCAGTTCCTTGTCCTCGTCCGAAAGCGGAAGAGTCTTAAGAATTTCGATTTCTTTGCCCGGATCGGTCCACGGTGAAT
>JAEEIH010000013.1 GCA_016281275.1 Lachnospiraceae bacterium
AACGATTCCATGCAGCACTTAAGGCGTGCACGGATAACTGGGAGATCTGCATGAATCCTTTAAAGGGCGCGCGCGAGTTCTGCGAATATGTTAAGAAAAGCGGATTCGGGATCTATGTTCTGTCGAACGCAAGCGACCTGTTTTACACATATTTTCCCAAGTTCCTGCCGCTTGATTTCTTCAACGGAGTCTTTGTTTCGTCGGATTATCTTATGCTCAAGCCCGATGAGAAGATCTACAGGACTTTCCTCGAAAAATACGGTCTCAAAGCGGACGAGTGCCTTTTTGTCGACGACAGAGAGGAAAACGTCATCGGAGCCCGAAGTGTTGGAATGCAGACTTTCCGGTTTATGGGGGATTATGAGGCGGTCAAAGGAGTGTTGAAATGAGCATTATATTTGGTGAAGCTACAAAGGAAGACATAGGTGAACTGGTACGGATGCGTATCGCATACATGAAAGATGATTTCGGTTCGGTTAGCGTTAATGAGAGACAATGCATGGAAACGCAGTTGCCGGACTATTTTGAGCGAAAGCTGGGGACCGAGCTCGTGGCATTTGTTGCAAAAGACGGGGACAGGATCGTGTCCGTTGCATATCTGCATATCATTGAAATGCCGGCAAACTCGATACTTTTAAACGGACTGTACGGAGAAGTTCTGAGTGTTTACACCGAGTCGGAATATCGCGGCAGAGGACTGTGTTCAACCTTGATGCGAAACCTTGTTGAATACGGGAAGAAGAGAGGCCTCGGTCGCATTGATCTGTCGGCAACGGACGAGGGATATCCGATATACGCGAAGGTCGGTTTCAAAGATAAAGAGCACAGATACAGAGATATGAGGATGAAATTGTAATATGATAATAAAACTGTAATGTGAAGAATAACTGTATTCGTTGAATCATAAGGAAATACGAAGCTTTGTTTTATTATGTAATGTGAAGAATAACCGCATTTGTTGAATCTTAAGGAGATACGGAGCAGCGTTCTGTTAACGTTTTATTGCAGAGAAAATGATGAAGGCGCTTTCGGGGTGACATTGTCTAAACGTACATTCAGGGGGAAATCATGGCAAAGCAAAACATTTACGACAACGAGACATTTTTCGGTGAATACAGGAAGCTGCGTGGGCGAGAGGTGAATGCCAACAACCTTTTCGAGCTCCCGACGCTTTTCTCGCTCCTTCCGGATCTTGAGGGCAAAAAGGTCCTCGATCTCGGGTGCGGATCGGGAGAGCGCTGCATTGATTACCTAAAAAAAGGGGCGGCGTCGGTTACGGGCGTTGATATTTCGGAGAAAATGCTGGCTGTAGCCGAAGCAGAGAACAACGATCCCCGTATCACCTACCTTAAAATGCCGATGGAAGAGATCGGCGCGATCGATGATGAGTTTGATGTGGTAATCAGCTCACTGGCTTTTCATTATGTAGAGGACTTCGGCGGAGTTGTGGCGAATGTTTATCGCCTCCTGCGTGACGGCGGAATCTTCCTCTTCTCGCAGGAACATCCGCTCGCAACCTGCTATTCGGGCAAAGGAGACAGATGGACCCGTGATGAAAACGGGAAAAAACTCTATGCCAATATCGCGGATTACTGTGTCGAAAGAAGGAACGATTCTACCTGGTTTGTTGAGGGCGTGCAGCGGTATCACAGGATGTTCTCAACCATAGTAAACACGCTCTGCGATACGGGTTTCAGGATCTTAAAGATGGCGGAACCTTATCCGACAGAAGAACTGGTTAAGAAATATCCCGAATACTACGACCTTTACCATAAACCGGATTTTCTGTTTGTGAAGGTGGAAAAATAAAGGGTGGACCGGGGGACGGGGGTTGTGGACCATCGTCCCCTTGGTTCATCTGTTAAGTAACCTTCGCAATATTACCTTTGCAATAAAAACACGTCATACGATTTCCTTTTTGTTATACGATTAATCAAACCAATCGGTTCCTCTGACCCATCTGCATCCATTGTTATCGTTTTGATAGGCTCCTTCACTAATATATTCTTTGGAGTTCATACCCTCAAGTCTTTTGTCGGTAGCTTCTTTGGCAGAAGTTACATCATCACTGTATTTTGTCACAAGCTCATCAAAGCATTGTTCACAGACCTTGTCTGATACGATATGTTCAGTGCGGTAATCTCGATATTGAAGTCCTATAATATCGTCAAATGAGTACAGGGAAAGTAGTTTTTCTCCTTTCGGGATAATCTTCATACATTTACCACAGCGGCAATTACTTATATACAAAGATGCTTCTTCCTCGTTTCCATCACACCAATTTACCGCAGCTCTGCAGGTCGCTATTATTTTTTTTGCGGGTTCCATTTCTATTTCGCCTTTGTCTAGAAGGGAAATAGTCATTCTTACTACTTCGTTCATTCCTCTTCCGATGTCGTGACAACTCATAATAATTCCTCCTAATATATATTGTATATACGTACATGCTACGCATATACAATATATATCAGAGAATAAAACGTATGTCAATATTGACATACGCATTAAAAACTATTTTCCTGTTAACGCATTTATATATCCTAATACACGTTCCTTGTGTCTGACATCAAGGGATGCGACTTCCACCATAATCTCGTAATCCAGAGTGTCCTTGTTTATTATGATAGAGTCAAAAACATGAAAATCTTTTGTATTGATGTCTTGAAGCAAAGATTGGGGGGAAACGTTTAACACATCGCATATGAGCATAATTTTATCGGCTGACGGATTTGTTCTTTTTCTTTTCCAATCGCTTATGGTACTCTGACTAATACCGGTTAGTCGGGAAAAGTCGATCTGAGATATTCCTTTTTCGTCCATTAATTGAAAAATACGATCACTTATTATCATCAGTAGCCTTTCTGTCTGCTCTTTGCGTCATCAACTATATTATATCACTTTATGTCAACAAGGAATGTATACACCGGTTAATGGGTCATTGTACAAGACTTTGAATTATACGGATTATAATCTGATAAAATCACGTGCCGAATCCTATGACTTCTCCGGAAAGACAATAGTTCCCTTCGCTACTTCGGGGATCAGCGGAATCGGTGATTCCGGAAAGAACATTGGAAAGATCGCCAAGGGCGCAAAGGTCGAGAAAGGGAAGCGTTTTTTCTGCAGGCGCCTCGACCGAAAAACTCGGCAAATGGGCCGCGCAGTACATTGAGAACACATAAGCGTTAATTACGAAGAGGGACTTCAAAGTCAACTACCCCGACCTACGGCTAAAGCCTTAGAGGTCGGAGCTTGTAACTGCCCTGTGGTATAACGGGTTGTTCCTTCCACATTTAGTCGTTTGGTATTGCTACCAAAAGTGGCGTTACATCATAGGCACGTTGACACGTACCTGTACTACAGAGATTTACTCCGCAGCAACTGCATCAGGTACTAAAAGTTCTATTCCCATGCGATGCAGATTCATAGCTCCTATACGGTCATCATTGGATTTATAGCCACAGTTTTTGCAACAAAAGATATGCGACCTTTTGTTACGGTTGGCTTTTTCTGTATGACCACATTTAGGACATGTCTGGCTTGTATATGCAGGATTAACCTTTTCTACAAGCTGATGGTGTTTTAAGGCTTTGTAAGTAAGCTTCTGCTCAAGGTCATAATAAGACCATGACACAGAAATATAGCGGCTTTTAATTAAAACCTTTTCAGTAGCAGAACGAACACCACTCAAATCCTCGATTACGAATAAAGAACCATCGGGATTAGATTCAACGAGTGCCTTAGAGATGCAATGATTAACATCATTCATCCAACGGTTTTCTCGTTGACCAATAGCTTTTATCCTACGTCTTGAGGAAGGAGTGCCGACCTGTTGTAACTGTTTACGCAAAGCCTTGTAGTGAGCACGTTTCTGTTTTATAACATTGCCGTCATAGAATACAGATTTTCCTTTGCTATCATAAGTGGTAGCAAGAAATCTGATTCCACGGTCTATACCAACGACATTGGAAACCTCTGATTGCTTTAACTCAGAGATTTCGTATGTTACAGGTATATGCAGAAAAAATTTACCGTGCTTGTTAACAAGCTTTGCAGTGCCGAATTTACAGTCATCGGTAAAATACTGTTCAAAGCCACTTTTATAGAAAGATACCTTGATACGACCATTTAATGTATTAACAGAGAATATATCGTTTTTTAGAGAATAATCTCTGTTCCACACAAGGTCTAATTGAGGAAGCTTGAACACAGGCTTAATCCACTCTTTCTGGTTTTCAAGA